>NZ_JBJLSG010000118.1:0-15480 GCF_050871925.1 Kineococcus gurbantunggutensis | reverse complement strand
GGGGGGTGTGCCCCCCCTAGGAGGCCCCGTTCCGCACCACCCCCCCCCCCGGCCCCCCGCGCCCCGCGCGCCGCCGCTTCGCCGACCGCTCGGTGGCCACGAAGATCGGCGCGATCGTCGTGCTGTCGTGCACCGCGGCCACCGGCCTGCTGGGCGTGGGCCTGGCCGGGCTGTCCGACGTCAACGCCCGCACCGGCGAGGTGTACGCGCAGGACCTGCTGCCCGCCGCGGACCTGGCCGACCTGCGCGCCAGCGCCCTGCAGGCCCAGCGCGACCTGGCCAACCTCGCCCTGGCCGACGACGACGCCGCCCGCGAGGACCTCGCCGCGCGCGTCGCCGCCGACGACGAGGAGCTCGACGCCCTCGTCGAGCGCTACGGCGCGGCCCTGAGCACCGCGGCGCAGCGCGCGGAGCTGGAGGAGTTCACCACCTGGTGGGCCTCCTACCGCGGCACCCGCGACGGCTTCCTGGTGCCGCTGGCGACCTCCGGGGAGGAGGGCGACCGGGCGAAGTTCCAGCAGCTCTACCTGGGCAACGTGGCGCTGCTGGCCGGCAGGGCCGAGGAGTCCCTGGACGAGCTGGACCGCCTCAGCGAGGCGCACGGCAGGGCGTCGGTGGCGGCCGCCGCGGACACCTACTCCACCGCGCGCACCACGATGGTCGCCGTGCTGGTCGCCGGGCTGCTGGTGACCGCCCTGCTGGCGCGCTGGACCACGAACCTCGTGGTGCGCCCGCTGCGCCAGGTCGTGGAGGTCCTCGCCCGCGTCGCCGACGGCGACCTGACCGCCCGCGCCGAGGTCGACCGCCGCGACGAGGTCGGCCGCATGGCCCAGGCCCTGGGCACCGCCACTGAGAGCATGCGCCGCACCGTCGCCGGCCTCGACGGCGACGCGGCCACCCTGGCCCGCGCCGCCGGTGAGCTGCAGGCCACCACCTCGGTCATCTCCGGCAGCGCCGGCGCCGTCTCCGAGCGCGCCGGCACCGTCGCGCGCTCCGCCCACGACGTCAGCGACCACATCGCCGGGGCGGCCGCGGGCGCGGAGGAGATGGGCGTGTCCATCAGCGAGATCTCCTCCAACGCCTCGCGCGCCTCGGAGGTGGCCGGCCGCGCCGTCGGCATCGCCACCGAGACCGGCGAGACGATGGCCGCGCTGGGCCGCTCCTCCGCCGAGATCGGCGACGTGGTCAAGACCATCACCTCCATCGCCGAGCAGACGAACCTGCTGGCGCTCAACGCCACCATCGAGGCCGCCCGCGCCGGGGAGATGGGCAAGGGCTTCGCGGTGGTGGCCGGGGAGGTCAAGGAGCTCAGCTCGCAGACCGCCCGCGCCACGGAGGACATCGCCACCCGCATCCAGGCCATCCAGGGCGACGTGGACCGCGCCGTGGGCGCGATCTCCTCCATCTCCGGCGTCATCGCCGAGATCAGCGACTACCAGGGCACCATCGCCGCGGCGGTGGAGGAGCAGGCGGCCACGACGCAGGAGATGAGCCGGCGCGTGGGCGACGCCGCCGAGGGCGCGGCCACCATCGCGAGCACCATCGGCACCGTCGCCACCGCCGCCCGGGAGACCGGGACGGGCGCGGCCGACTCCGACCGCGCGGTGCGCGAGCTGGCCGGCATGGCCGACCGCATGCGCGCCACCGTGGCCACCTTCCGCTACTGAGCCGCCCGAGCGAGCCGGAACCGCACCCGTGAGCACCCCGAGCCCCGTCCCCGGGAGGACCCCCGTGAACCGCACCCGCCGCACCCGCCGCGCCGCCGCCGCGGCCCTGGCCGCCCTCGGCGCGCTGACCCTGGCCGCCTGCGGCGGGGACGCCGCGACGACGGAGCCGGCCGCCGGCGCGGAGCGCCACGTGGCGTTCCTGGCCCCGTCCACGTCGCTGCGCGCGCTGGCGTACGACTACCCCAACCTCGCCGTGCGCCTGCAGGAGCGCTGCGGGGACTGCGTGGTGGACCTGTACACCGCCGCCGACCAGGCCGAGCAGAACCGCCAGGGCGCGCGGGCGATCGCCGACGGCGCGCAGGCGCTGGTGGTCGTGGCCGCCGACGGCGCGCAGGCCGGGGAGCTGGTGCGCGGGGCCGCCGCCGCCGACGTGCCCGTCGTGGCCTACGACCGGCTCGTCAAGGACGTGCCGCTGGACTACTACGTCTCCTTCGACGGCGGCGCGGTCGGCGAGCTGGGCGCGCAGGCGATCCTGGACGCCGTCGGCGATCGCGCCGACGAGGGCGTGGTGGTGATGCTCCAGGGCGACCCGGCGGACAACAACGCCGGCCTGTTCGCCGCCGGGGCGCACTCGGTGCTGGACGGGCGGGTGACGATCGCCGCCGAGCGCTCGGTGGCCGGGTGGAGCGCGGACCAGGCCGAGGTGGAGATGGCCGCGGCGCTGCAGCAGCTGGGCGGGCGGCCCCTGCTGGGCGTCTACACCGCCTACGACGGCCTGGCCGCCGGCGCCCTGGAGGCGCTGACCGCCGCCGGGTACAGCGGGGTGCCGATCACCGGCCAGGACGCCGAGGTCGGTGCGCTGCAGCGCATCCTGGCCGGCACGCAGACCATGACGGTGTTCAAGGACCTGCCCGCGCAGGCGCGCGCGACCGCCGACCTGCTCGCCGACGTGCTCGCCGGCGAGCAGCCGGCCACGACGACCACCACGGACAACGGCGCCGGCCGGGTGCCCACCGTGCTGCTGCGCCCGGAGGCGGTGGGCGAGGCCGACATCGCCTCCGAGGTGCTGGGCTCCGGCTACACCACCGCCGACGCGCTGTGCGCGGGCGCGGCCAGCGCCCTGTGCCGCGAGGCGGGCATCACCGGCTGAGGGCGCGGCCCACGCGCTCCAGCACGGGCGGCGGCAGGCACGTCAGGCCCAGCGCGGCGACCCCCTTGGCGCTGGGCCGCGCCCGCAGCGAGCGCAGCGCGCCGCGCCAGGCGCGCGGCTCGCCGGCGCGGTGGCGGTGCAGCGCGTCCTGCCGGTGCGCGGCCGCCAGGCGCCGCGCGAGCTCGGGCCGCAGGTCCTGCAGGCCGGGCTCGGACAGCAGCCGGGTCATCATGGCCACCTCGGCGCGCGCCCAGGAGGGGCGGGCGGTGCAGGTGCCCTGGCCGGCGTGCACGCGGTAGCGCGACAGGCGCCGGGGCACGTAGTGGGCGCCGCCGCCGGAGCGCGCCGCCAGCCAGGCGAGCCAGTAGTCGAAGTTGGCCGGCAGCTCGCGCGCGAGGTCGTCGAAGCGCACCGCGGAGCGGCGGAAGACGGAGGTCATCACCGCCGGGACGGCCTGCTGCACGAGGGTGAGCCGGTGGAAGGGGCGGTGCGCGCCGGGGTCGAGGCGGTCCCTGCCGTACCGGCGGCTGTTCTCCTCGCTCTCGCGCGCCAGCACGTCCCCGTCCGGGCCCATGAGCCAGTGGTCCCCGAACGCCACGGCCAGCGCGGGGTCCGCCTGCAGCGGCGGGACCAGGCGGGCCAGCATCTCCGGTTCCCACTCGTCGTCGTCGTGCAGCACGGCGAAGTACGGCGAGGTGGAGCCCTCGATGCCGCGCAGCGTGTTCAGCGCCTCGCCGCGGGCGGTGCCGTCCGCCAGGACCCGCAGGCGCGGGTCCTCGAACGAGCGGGCGACGCGGACGCCCTCGGGGTCCTCGCCGTCGACGCACACGACGACCTCGAGGTCGGTGAGCGTCTGCGCCAGCGCGCTGCGCAGGGCGCCCTCGAGCATGGCGGGGCGCCGGTGGGTGGGGACCACCACGGTCACCAGCGGGCCCGCCCCGCCGCCGGTGCGCCCGTCCGGGCCGCCGGGGGTCGCGGTGCCGGGGGTCGAGGTGCCGGGGGTCGGGGTGGTGCGGCTCAGGGTGCTGCCTCTCGCCGGGCGCCGCGGGGCTGCCGCGGCGCGGTGTCCTCGTCCGGCCGGCGGCGGGCCGCGGACCGGGCGGGGTGCGCGTCGCGCCGCCCGGTCCGGACGTCCCCGCAGGCGGCACCCACCGGGGGTGGTCGCCCGCCGCTCACGGTAATCGAGATCGCGGCATCCCTCACGTCACGTCACGGTTGCGCCGGGGGTGTCGCGCCCCCGGGTCCGCGCTGGGGGCACGCCCCCGCCCGCACCCCCGCCCGGGGCGCCCCGGGCGGCTAGCGTGAGCGCGTGAGCGCTCCCGCCCTGACCGACGAGGTCGTCCGCACCGCCGCCGGGGTCGCCGACGCCTGGACCGCGCTGCGCCGGCGCACCGGCCAGGTGCCCGGGGTGCAGAGCGCGGTGCGGCTGCGCGGGCGCCTGCTGTCGTCCACCGCGCACGGCTGGGCCGACGTGGCCGCGGGCACGGCGCTGGGCACCCACCACGTCTTCCGCGTCGCCTCGCACTCCAAGACGTTCACCGCCACCGCGGTGCTGCGCCTGGCCGAGCGCGGCCTGCTGCGCCTGGACGACCCGCTGGCCGCGCACGTGCCGTGGGTGGGCCGGGAGTGCGCCGAGCTGGGCCGCGCCAGCCTGCGCGAGCTGCTCGGCCACGCCGCCGGCGTCACCCGCGACGGCACCGCCGGGGACTTCTGGCAGCTGCTGGAGCCGTTCCCGGACACCGCCGGGCTGCGCGCGGCGGTGTCCGCCGGCGGGGCGCTGCTGCCGCGCTCGCAGCGCTTCAAGTACTCCAACGTCGGCTACGCGCTGCTGGGCGCGGTCGTGGAGGCCGTCACCGGCACCCCCTACGGCGAGCACGTGCGCCGCGAGCTCGTCGAGCCGCTGGGGCTGGCGCGCACCGCGCCGGACCTGGACGGCGTGGCCGAGCCCGCCGACCTGGTCACCGGCTACTCGGGGCTGGCCACCGCCGACGAGCGCGAGCCGCTGCCCACCGCCGCCACCGGCGCGATGGCCGCCGCGACGGGCTTCTGCAGCACCGCGGAGGACCTCACCGCGTGGTTCTGCGCGCACGCCGCCGGCGCGGAGGGGCCGCTGTCGGAGCACTCCCGGCGCCTGGCCCAGCGCGCGGAGTGGCCCACGGCGGACCCCGCGGCGGGCGGGGACGAGCGCGCCTACGGGCTGGGGTTCATCGTCGAGCGCCACGGGCAGCGCACCCTGGTGGGGCACTCGGGGGGTTTCCCGGGCCAGATCACCAAGAGCGTCCTGGACCCGGCCTCGGGCCTGGCGGTCAGCGTGCTGACGAACTGCGTGGACGGCCCGGCCGCCGAGCTGGCGCTGGGCACCGCGGGGCTGGTGGACCTGGTGGCCGCCTCGTGGAGCGAGGCGCGCGCCGCGGCGGACCCGGCGCCGTTCACCGGCCGGTGGCAGAGCCTGTGGGGCGTGCTGGACGTGGTGCGCTGCGGCAGCGCGCTGCTGGCGCTGGACCCGGCCCGGCCGGACCCCGCCGCGCACCCGGTGCGGCTGCGCGCCCTGGACGAGCGGCGGCTGCTCGTCACCGCCGACGGCGGTTTCGGCTCCCCGGGCGAGACGTGGGAGCTGGGCCGCGACGGCGACGGGGCGCCGGTGCTGCGCGCCGCCAGCGGGGTGACGATGCGCCCGCCGGCGGCGCGCTGAAGCGTTGCGGCCCAGCCGGTCCGCTCAGTCCATGCGCGCGTCGAGGGTGATCTCGACGCCGGTGAGGGCCTTGGAGACCGGGCAGGTCTCCTTGGCGGCCTGGGCGGTCCTGGCGAACGTGTCCGCGTCGACGCCGCTGACCTCGCCGGTGACCTTCAGCGCGATGCCGGTGAGGCGGAAGCCGCCGGCGGGGTCCGGGCCGAGGGAGACGTCGGCGGTGACCTCGATGCTCTCCGGGGTGCCGCCGGCCTCGCCGAGCAGCGCGGAGAACTGCATCGCGAAGCACGAGGAGTGCGCCGCGGCGATGAGCTCCTCGGGGCTGGTGGTGCCCCCGGCGTCGTCGGCGGCGCGCTTGGGGAACGAGACGTCGTAGGTGCCGACCTTGGAGCTGGAAAGCTCGACCTGGCCGGAACCCTCGTTCAGCGAGCCGTTCCAGGCGGTGCGGGCGGTGCGGGTGGGCACGGGGCCTCCTCGGTGTCGTGACCGTCGTCGGTTCGGCGGTGCCGCTGGCGCGGCACCGCACATCCTCGCCCCCGCCCGCGGGCGTCGCCACCGGCGGGGTCCCCCGGCGGGGGGGCGCGGCGCCTCAGCCGGCGTGCGCGAGCGCGCCGGGCAGGCGCTCCAGCAGCAGCACGGCGAGGTCGTCCTCGAGCACCCCGCCGACGTGCCGGCGCACGTCGGCTAGCAGGTGCTCCAGGTCCGCGTCCAGCGCCTCCTGCACGTCCCCGCCGCCGGGCCGCCCCGGGGCGGTCAGGGCGCGCCCGGCGGCGTCGAGGTCGAAGAAGCGGCCCTGGCGGTCGCGCGCCTCCAGCAGGCCGTCGGTGAACAGCAGCAGGCGCTGCCCGGGCAGCACCAGGCCGCTCTCCACGCGCGGTTCGACCCCCAGCCCCAGCGGCGGGCCGGGCCGCCGGCCGACGGGCGCGGGCTCGCGACCGGGGACCAGCAGCAGCGGCGAGGGGTGCCCGCACAGCACCACCTCCAGGCGCCCGTCGGGGTGCAGCGCGCACAGCGCGGCCGTGACGAAGTCCTCCGGGCCCAGCCGCGGCGCCACGGCCGCCTCCACGCGGCGGGCGAGGTCGGCCAGGGAGGTGCCCGGCAGCGGGGCGCTGTGCCGGAACGCCGAGAGCACCGCGGCGGCGGTGTGCACCGCGGGCAGGCCCTTGCCGCGCACGTCGCCGACGACCACGCGCACGCCGTCGGCGGTGCTCACCACGTCGAACAGGTCCCCGCCGACGAGGGCGTCGGCGCTGGCGGAGACGTAGCGCGAGGCCAGCGCCAGGTCCCCCACCCGCGCCGGCACCGGGTGCTGGATGGCGGTCTGCGCCACGGCGGCCACCCGGGTGACCGAGCGGATGCGCTCCTCGCGGCGCTGGCGCACGTGGGCGCCGACGACGGCGAACGCGGCCAGGGCGGCGCTGCCGGCCACGCGCACCTCGCCCGTGCCGGTGCCCAGGTCGCCGCTGCCCCAGCCGCTGAGGCCGGCGACGGCGAGCACGGAGGCCGCGGCGACGGCGGCGGTGGCGCGCGGGCCCACGACGAGCGAGGCCGCCAGCGGCGCCAGCGCCAGCCAGGGCACGACCACGAGGCGCTGGGTGCCCACCCCGACCTGCGCCAGGCACAGCAGCAGCACCCACGCCAGGCACACGGGCACGACCACGACGACGGGGCGCACCCGGGCCCGCTCGCCGGCGGCGCGCGGGGAGGCCCCCGGGGTCGCCGGGGCACCCCCCGCAGCCACCACGCTGCGGAGTTGCTTAATCACGCTGTGATTCTGCCAGGCGCGCGGACCGCCGGGAACGCCGCAGGGCCCCGCCCCCCACGACGTGGGGGACGGGGCCCTGCGGAGCACGGGCGTCAGTCGCGCGCGGCGCTCTCGCGACGCGGGCCGCGGGGAGCGCCCTCGCGGCGCGGACCGCCGCTGCGGGGCCCGCCCTCGCGGCGCGAGCCGCCGCGGAAGCCGCCGCGGCGCGGGCCGCGACCCTCCCGCTCGGGACGGGTGCGGGGCTTGACCACGACCGGCTCGCCGGACTCGGCCACCGCGCGCACGGTGTCGTCGCCGGCGGCGACGCGCTCGACCTCGTTCGCGCTCACCCCGGCGTCCTTGTGCAGCCAGCCGTAGCGGCGCACCTGGTCCGGCAGCGCGATCGCCAGGACGGTGCCCTTGGCGCCGGCGCGCGCGGTGCGCCCCGAGCGGTGCAGGTAGTCCTTGTGGTCGTTCGGCGGGTCCACGTGCACCACCAGGTCGACGTCGTCGACGTGGATGCCGCGCGCGGCCACGTCCGTGGCCACCAGCACCCGGGTCTCCCCGGCCGCGAAGGCGTCGATCGCCTTGGAGCGCTGGGCCTGGCGCAGGTCGCCGTGGATGGCCTCCGCCGGCGCCCCCGCCTCGCGCAGCTGGTCCGCCAGGCGCTGCGCGCCCAGCTTCGTGCGCACGAAGAAGATGCTGCGCGCGGGGCGCTGGCTGATCTCCGTCAGGATCGGCAGCTTGTCGTGCGGGCGCACCGCGAAGACGCGGTGCTCCATGTTGGAGACGTCGTCCGCCGGCGCCGGCACGGCGTGGAACGCCGGGTCGGTGAGGAAGTCGTGGACGAGGGCCTCCACGCCGCGGTCCAGCGTGGCCGAGAAGAACATCCGCTGCCCGCCGGGCTTGGTGCCCTCCAGGATGGCGCGCACGCCCGGCAGGAAGCCGAGGTCGGCCATGTGGTCGGCCTCGTCCAGGACGGTGACGTCGACCTCGCCCAGCGAGACCGCGTCGCGCTCGATGAGGTCCACCAGGCGGCCCGGCGTGGCGATGAGGACGTCGATCCCGCGCTGCAGCGCGGAGATCTGCCGGCCGTAGGGCACGCCGCCGACGACCACGGCCATGCGCAGGTCGAGGGAGTCGCCCAGCGGGCGCAGCGCGTCGGCGACCTGCATGGCCAGCTCGCGCGTGGGCACGAGCACCAGGCCGCGCGGGGCGCCGGTGATGCGCGGGCGCCCGGAGGCGGCCAGGCGGGCCAGCATCGGCAGGCCGAAGCCCAGCGTCTTGCCCGAGCCGGTGCGCGCGCGGCCCAGGATGTCCCGGCCGGCGATGCCGTCGGGCAGGGTGCGCGACTGGATGGCGAACGGCTTGGACATGCCGCGCCGCTCCAGGGCGGCGACGAGCTCGGCCGGCAGGCCCAGCTCGGCGAAGGTGAGGTCGGGGACCTCGACCAGCTCGGCGGCGGTCAGGGCCTGCTCGGTCGCCGAGGGGGCGAAGGAGCGCGGGCTGCGCGGGGGGCCGGAGCGGCGGCCGCGGTAGCCGCCGGAACCGCTGGGGCCGCCGTAGGCGCCGCGCGAGGAGCCGGAGCCGCCGTAGGAGCCGGAACCGCGCGAGTCGCCGCGGTAGCCGCCGCGCTCGGGGCGGCCGCCGTCGCGGTCGCCGCGGTAGCCCTCGGAGCGGTGGCCCTCGGAGCGGTAGCTGTCGCCCTCACCGCGGCGCGGGCGGGGGAAGCGGTCCTGGGAGGGACCGCGGGAGTAGTCGCCGCGCGCGTAGTCGTCGCGGGAGGAGCTGGAGGAACGGTCGTACTGGGGCATGCGGGAGTTGACTCCACGTGGATCGGCGGCCGCTAAGGCGGTCCGCCCCCAGGCGCGGGCGCGCACGGAGCTGCGCGCAGAAGCTGAGGGATGAGACTCGAGCGACCTCGCGGGCGGCTCGCCCGCTGAGTGGACGGCATCAAACCGTCGTACACACCCTAACAGGCCGACTCCCGGGACGATTCCCGGAGATCACCCGCGCGAGGCCTGGATCGCGGTCAGGGCGATGGTGTAGACGATGTCGTCGACCAGCGCGCCGCGCGAGAGGTCGTTCACCGGCTTGGCCAGGCCCTGCAGCATCGGGCCCACCGAGACCACGCCGGCGTTGCGCTGCACCGCCTTGTACGTGGTGTTGCCCGTGTTGAGGTCGGGGAAGACGAACACCGTGGCGCGCCCGGCGACCGGCGAGCCGGGCGCCTTGGCCGCCGCCACCGAGGCCACCGCGGCCGCGTCGTACTGCAGCGGCCCGTCGATGACGAGGTCCGGCTCGCGCTCCCTGGCGATGCGGGTGGCCTCGGCGACCTTGTCCACCTGCGCGCCGGCGCCGGAGGAGCCGGTGGAGAAGCTGATCATCGCCACCCGCGGCTCGATGCCGAAGGCGCGCGCCGAGGCCGCCGACTGCAGGGCGATGTCGGCCAGCTCCTCCGCGTCCGGGTCGGGGTTGACCGCGCAGTCGCCGTAGATGACCACGTCGTCGGGCAGGCACATGAAGAACACGCTGGAGACCAGCTTCGCGCCGGGCTTGGTGCGCACCACCTGCAGCGCCGGGCGCACGGTGGCGGCGGTGGTGTGCACCGCGCCGGCGACCAGGCCGTCCACGTCGCCGGCCTTGAGCATCGTCGTGCCCAGCCACACCGGGTCCGCCAGCGAGTCGCGCGCCACGTCCGGGCGCATCCCCTTGTGCTTGCGCGCCTCGACCAGCACGTCGACGTAGCGGTCCACCAGGGAGGCGGGGTCGAGCACCTCCACGCCCTCGGGCAGCGTCAGCCCCAGCCCGGCCGCCACCGAGGCGACCTCCGCGGGCGCGCCGAGCAGCACCGGGCGCGCGATGCCGCGCTGCGCGCACAGCGCGGCGGCCTGCACGGTGCGCGGCTCGGTGCCCTCGGGCAGCACGATGCGCTGCACCCGCTCGGCGGCCAGGGTGGTCAGCCGGCGCCGGAACGCCGCGGGCGAGAGGCGCTTGGTGTGCGCGGAGGTCGGCAGCCCCGCCAGCCACGCCGGGTCCAGCGCCTCGGCGACGGTGGTGGTCACCGCGTGGGCGCGCTCGGCGTCGTCGGCGGGCACGTCCGGGTCCAGGCGGTTGACCGCCGTGGCGGTGGCGTAGGTGCTGCGCGAGGTGCGCAGGATCGGCAGGCCGGTGGCGGCGGCGGCGTGGGTCAGCTCGGAGACCCGCTCGTCCATGCCCACGCCGGCGGTCAGCAGCAGCCCGGCCAGGCGGGTGCCGTTCAGCGCCGCCAGGCAGGTGGCCATGACGACGTCGTGGCGGTCGCCGGGCACGAGGATCAGGCGGCCCTCGCGCAGCAGCGGCAGCATCCCGGGCACCGCCTGCGCGGCGACGACGACCTCCTTCACGCGCCGCTGCTGGTCGCCGTGGGTGACCACGTCGACGTCCAGGGCGCGCACGAGGTCGCGCACCCGCGGCCACGTCAGGTCGGTGCGGTACGGCACGGCCGCCACCAGCGGCACCCCGTGGTGCTCCAGCGCCCCGCGCAGCGCGGCGACGCGGGCGACGGCGACCCCGGGGTCCTCCGGCACCGGCCAGCGCGAGACGACGCCGCCGACCACGCGCAGCGCCTCCCCGGCGCGGTAGGTGCCGGCGGTGACGGCCATGTCCTCGGCGATGCGCTCGGGCGCGCCGGGGTCGGTGCCGTCGGGGCCGGCGGAGCCGACGAGGAGCACGTCGGCGTCCAGGGCGGTGGCCAGCGCGGTGTTCACCCGGCCGGAGAAGACCTGGTCGGCCGAGGGCGCCAGGCCCTCGACGACGACGACGTCGTGGGCGGCGAGCACGCCCTCGGCGGCGGCGACGACCTCCTCCATGAGGTCGTCGACCTCGCCGCGGCTGAGGCGCTCGACCACGCGGGCGGCGGGGATGGGCTCGGCGACGGCCAGGCCGGTGGTCAGCCGGGCCAGGGCCACCGAGCGGTCGGTGCCGCCGCCGCGGCCGGGCTGGGCCAGCGGCTTGTGGAAGCCCACGGCCACGCCGCGCGCGTCCAGGGCGCGCAGCAGGCCCAGGCAGGTGGAGGTCAGGCCGGCGCCGTGGCCGGTGGGGACGACGAGCAGGGTGCGGGGCACCGCGCGCTCCTCTCGGGTCGGGCCGGGCGGGGGACGTGACGTGGTGCGGGGCGGGCCGGGGCGGTGGGCCGGGGCCGGGCGGTGGGGTCAGCCGCGCCGGACGAGCTCGGCGGTGTCGCGGGCGATGAGCAGCTCCTCGTCGGTGGGCACCACCATCGCCAGCGGCCCGGTGCCGCCGGGGTGCTCGCGGGTGATGCGCCCGGCGGGGGTGGAGGAGCGCCCGTGCGCGGCGTTGGCGGCGGGGTCCTCCACCAGGCCCAGGTGCTCCAGGCGGGCCAGCAGCGCCGAGCGCACGCCGGTGGCGTGCTCGCCGATGCCGCCGGTGAGCACCAGGGCGTCCAGGCCGCCCAGGGCGACGGTCAGGCCGGCGACGTGCTTGGCGGCGCGGTAGGTGAACACCTCCAGCGCCAGCCGGGCCCCGGCGTGGCCCTGGGCGGCCTTCTCCGTCAGGGTGCGCACGTCGTTGGACAGCCCCGACAGCGCCAGCAGGCCGGAGGCGGAGTTGAGCTGCTTGACGATCTCGGCGGTGCTCGCGCCGGTGCGCTCGGCGACCAGCTCCAGCACCGCGGGGTCCAGGTCGCCGGAGCGGGTGCCCATCACCAGGCCCTCCAGCGGCGTCAGGCCCATCGTGGTGTCCACCGAGCGCCCGCCGAGCACGGCGGTGGCGCTGCACCCGTTGCCCAGGTGGGCCACGACGAGCTTGAGGGAGCGCGGGTCGGCGCCGGCGTCGCGGGCCAGCACCTCCGCGGCGCGCTGGGAGACGAAGCGGTGGCTGGTGCCGTGCATGCCGTAGCGGCGCACCCCGAACTCCTCGTACCAGCGCGCCGGCACGGCGTAGCGGTAGGCGTGCTCGGGCATCGTCTGGTGGAAGGCGGTGTCGAAGACGGCGACGTGGTCCAGCTCGGGCAGCACGGC
Source organism: Kineococcus gurbantunggutensis (assembly GCF_050871925.1). Classification (NCBI taxonomy): domain Bacteria; kingdom Bacillati; phylum Actinomycetota; class Actinomycetes; order Kineosporiales; family Kineosporiaceae; genus Kineococcus; species Kineococcus gurbantunggutensis. Next base: position 3,209 of record NZ_JBJLSG010000118.1, on the reverse strand, counting down.
GCGGGCGGCCTCGATGCCGGCGACGTTGGCGGGGTTGTGCAGCGGCGCCAGCGCCGACAGGTCGGAGATGTCGCGCAGCACGTGCTCGTCCACGCGCACGGAGGAGCGGAACCGCTTGCCGCCCTGCACGACGCGGTGCCCCACGCCCAGCAGCGGCGGCAGGTCCATGTCCAGCAGCCGCTGCAGCACGTGGGCGAGCGCGCCGCGGTGGGTGGAGGCGGCCGGGGTGATGGTGCGCTCGCCCTGCGCGGTCCTGAAGTGCACGACGGCGTCGTCGGTGCCCAGGCGCTCGCCCAGGCAGGACAGGGAGCGCTCCCCCGTGGCGGGGTCGACGACGGCCAGCTTCACCGAGGAGCTGCCGCAGTTGACCACCACGACGGACCCGTTGCCGCCGGACAGATCCGTGGACACCGCACGCTCCCCTCGCCGGCCGGCGACCAGGGCGGTCACCGGTCGCCCCGAGCCTGTCACGGACCGCCCCGCCGCACCCGCCGGGCGCACCGAGGGCAGGGGGGAGGAGGACGGGCGCGGGCGGGGAGGGGCCGGCGGCGGGCTCAGGCGCCGGTGCGGTGGTGGGCGAAGAAGTGGTCCAGCGGGCCGTTGCCGGAGCCGACGCCCAGCGCGTCGGCGGCCGCCAGCGCGCCCTGCAGGTAGTCGCGGGCCCCCTGCACGAGGGGCAGCCAGCTCGCCGGGGCGCCCGCGCCCCGGGCGGCCAGGGCCGCGATCGCCGCGGACAGGGTGCAGCCGGTGCCGTGCGTGGAGGTGGTGGCCAGCCGGGGGCGGGCCACGCGGTGGGTGCCGCCGGGCTCGGCGAGCACGTCCACGCTCTGCTCGCCGCCGAGGTGGCCGCCCTTGAGCAGCACCGCGGTGCCGGTGCGGCGCAGCAGCTCCTCGGCCTGGGCGGCGACCTCGTCGACCCCGCGGGCCGGTGCGGCGTCCAGCAGCACCGCCGCCTCGGGCACGTTGGGGGTGACCAGGTCGGCCAGGGGGACCAGCTCGTCGCGCACGGCGGCCACGGCGGCGGCGTCCAGCAGGCGGTCGCCGCTGGTGGAGACCATGACGGGGTCCACCACGAGGGGCACGCCGCGCCCGCCGAGCACGCCGGCGACGGCGCGGGTGACGGCGGCGTCGGCGAGCATCCCGGTCTTGGCGGCGTGGACCTCGACGTCCTCCAGCAGCACCTCGAGCTGGCGGCGCACGAAGTCCGCCGGCACGACGTGCACGCCGGCCACCCCGCGGGTGCTCTGCGCGGTCAGGGCGGTGAGCACGGCGGTGCCGAAGGCGTCCAGCGCCCCGAACGCCTTCAGGTCCGCCTGGACCCCGGCGCCGCCGCTGGGGTCGCTGCCGGCGACGGTGAGGGCGACGCGCGCGCTCACCGGGCCCCCTCCCCCGCCGCGTCCCAGGCGCCGCGCAGCCGCGCGGCCGCGGCGCGCGGGTCGGGCGCGGCGCACACCGCGGAGACCACGCACACCCCGGCGACGCCGGCGCCGCGCAGCCCGGCGACGTCGGCCTCGGTGATCCCGCCGATCGCCACGCACGGCGTGCCCGCGGCGGCGGCGAGCACGGCGCGCACCCCGTCGGCGCCCAGCGGGGCGGCGGCGTCGGTCTTGGTGGGGGTGGCGCGCACGGGCCCGGCGCCGAGGTGGTCCACGACCCCGGCGGGCACGGCGAGCACCTCCTGCGCGCTGGAGACGGACAGCCCCAGCAGCACCTCCGGGCCGACCAGGCGGCGCACGTCCGCGGCGGGCAGGTCGGACTGGCCCAGGTGCACGCCGTCGGCGCCGGCGATGAGGGCCACGTCCACCGCGTCGTTGACCAGCAGCGGCACCCCGGTGCCGCGCAGCACCTCCTGCACCGCGCGCACCAGGGCCAGCAGCTCGCGGTCGCTCGCGGTCTTGTCGCGCACCTGCACGGCGGTGACGCCGCCGGCGACGGCGGCGCGCACCACGGCGGGCACCCCGCGCGGCCCGCACAGCGCGGTGTCGGTGACCAGGTACAGCGAGGGGTCGAAGGCGCGGCGCGGGGCGGTCGTCGCGACGGGACCCGCGGCCGGGCCCGCGGCGGGGCCCGCGGCGGGGCCCGCGGCGCTCACGCGAGCCGGCCGGAGGTGCTCAGGTCCGCGCGCAGCGCGGCGGCGTCCACCGCGTCGAGCTCGTCGACCCAGGCGACGGCGAAGGAGCCGGGCCCGGTGCTGCGCGCGGCGGCGCGCTCGGCGGCCAGCGCGACGTGGGCGTGCGCGGTCACCGCACCCAGCAGCGGGTCGCCGGCCACGGCGGTGCACGCGGCGACCAGCGCGCCCAGCGAGCAGCCGGCGCCGGTGGTGCGCGTCAGCAGCGGCGAGCCGCCGCGCACCCGCACCGTGCGCTCGCCGTGCACGAGGACGTCCACCTCGCCGGAGACGGCGACGACGCCGCCGGTGCGCAGCGACAGGCGCCGGGCGGCGTCCAGGGCGTCCTCGGCGCCGGAGGTGGAGTCCACCCCGCGCCCGCCGGCGCCGGCGCCCTCCAGGCCCAGGACCTCCGAGGCGTTGCCGCGCACCACGTCGGGGCGGTGCGCCAGCAGGTCGCGGGCCACCCCGGTGCGGAAGGCCAGCCCGCCCACGGCGACGGGGTCCAGCACCCACGGGGTGCCGGCCTCCCGGGCGGCGGCCGCGGCCAGCGCCATGGCGCGGGCCCGCTCGTCGTCGAGGGTGCCGACGTTGACGAGCACCGCGGAGGCGGCGCGGGCGAACTCCGCGGCCTCGCGGGGGTTGTCCACCATCGCGGGGGCGGCGCCGGCGGCGAGCAGGACGTTCGCGGTGATCGTGGTGACCACCGAGTTCGTCAGGCACTGCACCAGCGGGTGCTCGCGGGCCAGGGCCTCGCGCACGTCGGCGACCTGCTGCGCGCCCGGGCGCGCGGGGTTGGCGGCGTCCACGCCGTGACATCCCTTCGTCAGCACTACCTGCGTCAGGTTCGACGGGTGTGGTCTCAGCCCCGTGCGGGGCACCCCGTGCCGCGGGCGAACCTAACACCGGCGCCGGCCCCGCACCGCGCCCGGTGGGGGCGGGTGCGGGGCGGGGGGCGTCAGCGCACCGGGCTGAGCACCGCGCCGGGCACCGCGCCGGGCACCGCGCCGGGCACCGCGCCGGGCACCGCGCCGGGCACCGCGCCGGGCACCGCGCCGGGCACCGCGCCGGGCACCGCGCCGGGCACCGCGCCGGGCACCGC
>NZ_JBJLSG010000117.1:0-15659 GCF_050871925.1 Kineococcus gurbantunggutensis | reverse complement strand
CGGCCCGGCACCCCCGCGGGGGTGCCGGGCCGTCGCGCGTGCGGGGCGGTCCGCCGGGCCGCGCGCGCCCTCCTCTGCCAAGATCGACGCCGTGACGGCTCCAGCCCCCGGGGTGCGCGTCCGCCCGGCGCGCACCGGCGACGTGCCGGTGGTGCGCGCGCTCGTGGAGGACTACGCCCGCGAGCGCATCCTGCTCGCCAAGGAGCTGATCACCCTCTACGAGGCCGTGCAGGAGTTCGTCGTCGCCGAGGTCGACGACCCCGCCGCCCCGGGCGGGGCGCGCGTGGTGGGCTGCGGCGCCGTGCACGTCCTGTGGGAGGACCTCGCCGAGGTGCGCACCCTGGCCGTGGACCGCTCCGTGCGCGGGGCGGGGGTCGGGCACCGCATCCTGGAGGCGCTGCTGGCGCGCGCGGCCGACCTCGGGGTCACCCGCCTGTTCTGCCTGACCTTCGAGACGCGCTTCTTCGCCGCCCACGGCTTCGTCGAGATCGACGGCACCCCCGTCGCCCCGGACGTCTACGCGGAGATGCTGCGCTCGCACGACGAGGGCGTGGCCGAGTTCCTCGACCTCGCCCGCGTGAAGCCCAACACGCTCGGCAACACCAGGATGCTGCGGGTCACCCCCCGCGCCCGACCCGAGGAGGAGCCGTCATCGACACCGGCGAGCGTCCCGCAGGCCCCACCGCGCTGATCGTCATGGGCGTCTCGGGCAGCGGCAAGACCACCGTCGCCCAGGCCGTCTCCCGGCACCGCGGCTGGGAGTACGCCGAGGGCGACGACTTCCACCCGGCCGCCAACATCGACAAGATGCGCGCGGGCACCCCCCTGGACGACGAGGACCGCCTGCCCTGGCTGCGCGCCGTCGCGGCCTGGATCGGCGAGCGCGAGGCCGACGGGGAGTCCGTCGTGGTCACCTGCTCGGCGCTCAAGCGCTCCTACCGCGACCTGCTGCGCGAGGGGCACCCCTCCGTGCGCTTCTGCCACCTGACCGTGCCCGAGGCGGTGCTGGCCGAGCGGCTCGCGGCCCGCCGCGGGCACTACATGCCCGCCTCGCTGCTGCGCAGCCAGCTGGAGACCCTGGAGGAGCTGCAGCCGGACGAGCCGGGCTTCCTGGTGCCCGAGCAGCCCACCCCCGAGGACGTCGTCGCCGAGGTGCTGCGCCGCCTGTGAGGCCCGGCGGGGTCCGGCGCCGCGCGGTGCCGGGCCCGTCAGCGCGCGGTGCCGGGCCCGCCAGCGCGCGGCGCCGGGCCGCTCAGGAGGTCGGCAGGCCGAAGCGGCCGTCCTCGAGCGGCTCGACCAGGCCGTCGGCGACCAGGCCGTCCAGGCACCGCTCGCGCTGGGCCGCGTCGCTCGTCCAGGCCGCGGCCAGCTCCGGCGCCCCCACCGGCCCCTCCGCGGCCCGCAGCACCGCCAGCAGGCGCCCGCGGACCTGCCGGTCCGTGCCCGCCCAGCGCTGCACCCGCCGGGCCGGCCCGTCGTGGGCGGGGCGGCCCGCGGCGACCCACGCGCAGCGGTCCAGCAGCGGGCAGGCCGGGCAGCGCGGGGTGCGCGCGGTGCACACCAGCGCCCCCAGCTCCATCACCCCCACCGACCAGCGCGCCGCGGTCTCGGCGTCCTGCGGCAGCAGCGCCGCGGCCAGGCGCGTCTCGGCGGAGGTCAGGGCCGGGGCGGGCTCGGCCGCGCCGGAGACCGCGCGGGCGTGCACGCGCCGCACGTTGGTGTCCACCACGGCGTGCCGGCGGCGGAAGGCGAAGGCGGCCACGGCCGCGGCGGTGTAGGCGCCGACGCCGGGCAGGGCCAGCAGGGCCTCGTGGTCGTCGGGGACCTCGCCGCCGTGCTCGGCGGTGATCGCCACGGCCGCGGCGTGCAGGCGCAGCGCCCGGCGCGGGTAGCCCAGGCGGTCCCAGGCGCGCACCGCCTCGCCCGGCGGCTCGGCGGCCAGCGCCGCCGGGGTGGGCCAGCGCTGCAGCCACTCGCGCCAGCGCGGCAGCACCCGCGCCACGGGCGTCTGCTGGAGCATCACCTCGCTGACCAGCACCCCCCAGGGCGAGCAGCCCGGCTCCCGCCACGGCAGGTCCCGCGCGCTGCCGGCGTACCAGTCCAGGACGCTGCGGTGCAGCTCGCCCAGGGCCGCGGCGTCCAGCGGGGCCCGCTCGGCCGGGCGCGCGGCGGCGGCACGGGCGGCGCGCGCGGCGGTGGGCGCGGTGGCGGTGGCGGTGGGCGCGGTGGCGGAGGAGGTGGTGGGGGAGGGGGACGTGCGGGGCACCGCCGGATCCTCCGCCGCGCGGGGGGCGGGTGCAAATCACGTGATCACGCCGGGTGCGGACGGGGTGATCGCTGCGCTGAGTGGCGCCCTGCGAGCGGAGCGTGGCGAGGCGGGGCGGGCGGGGGCGACACGCCGGGACGGGGCGGCGCGCCTGCGCGCGAGGTCCCCCCGCGACGCCTACCTTCGCTGCGGTGAGCAGCGTGCTGCACCCCGTCGGGCCCGAGCGGCGGGCGACGTACTGGCGTCGTCGCCTCGTGGCCGTCCTCGTCCTCCTGCTGCTCGTCGCGGCCGTCGCGCTCGGCGTGCGCGCCCTGCTGCCGGGGGCCTCCTCCGAGCAGGTCGCCGCGCGGCTCGACCCCCGGCTCGTCTCGCCCACCCTGGGCGCCGTCGCCGACCCGACCGACAGCCCCACCGCCACGTCCAGCGGCAGCCCCACCGACAGCCCCACCGCCGCGGCCGAGGTCGAGCCGTGCGCGGGCGGGGACCTGGAGGTCGTGCTCACCTCCGACGCGCCCGCCTACGGGCCCGGCGAGACGCCCAAGCTGACCCTGACCGTCAAGAACGTCGGCCGGAGCACCTGCAGCGCCGAGATCGGCAGCGCCGTGCGCAGCTTCGCGGTCGAGGACGCCTCCGGCGCGCGGGTGTGGTCCAGCACCGACTGCCAGTCCTCCTCCTCGGCGCAGTCCTACGACATCGAGCCCGGCGCGTGGCGCACGATGAGCACCGCCTGGTCGCGCCAGCGCTCGGCCGCCGGCTGCCCGGACGACCAGCTCGCCGCCGAGGCCGGCATGTACACCGTGCAGGCCACCTGGCAGGAGACCGCGGCCGCGGCGCTGCCCATCACCCTGGCCGGCTGAGGGGCGCCGGGCGCCCGGGGCGCGCAGGCCATCCGGGGTGCGGGGTGCGCCTCAGACGTAGCGCTCGAGGATGCTGGACTCCGCCAGCCGCGACAGGCCCTCGCGCACCGCGCGGGCGCGCTGCTCGCCCACCCCGTCGACCGTCATGAGGTCGTCGATGCTGGCTGCGAGCAGCTTCTGCAGGTCGCCGAACTGGTCCACCAGGCGCTCGACGATGGCGCCGGGCAGGCGCGGCACGCGGTTGAGCAGGCGGAAGCCCTTGGGGCTGACCGCGGAGTCCAGCGAGTCCCCACCCACCGAGAAGCCCAGCACCCGCGCCACCTGGCTGAGGTCCACCAGGTCCGTGGAGTCCAGCTGCGCCAGCGCCTCCAGCACCGCCTCCAGCGGTCCCTCGTGGCGGCTGGCCTCCAGGTAGTCGCGCACGACGAGCTCGCGGTCCGGGCCGACCCCGCCGATGAGCTCGTCGAGCTGCAGCGACAGCAGCCGGCCGTCCACGCCCAGCTCCACGACGTACCCGGCGATCTCGTCGGCGATGCGCCGCACCATCTCGATGCGCTGCACGACCGAGCAGACGTCGCGGACCGTCACCAGGTCCTCGATCTCCAGCGCCGAGAGGGTGCCGGTCACCTCGTCCAGGCGGGCGCGGTAGCGCTCCAGCGTCTGCAGCGCCTGGTTCGCGCGGCCCAGGATCGCGTCGGAGCCCTCCAGCACGTACCGGCGCGAGCCCACGTACACCGCGACGATCCGCATCGACTGCGACACCGAGACCACGGGGTAGCCGGTCTGCTTGGCCACGCGCTCGGCGGTGCGGTGCCGGGTGCCGGACTCGCTGGTCTCGATGGAGGAGTCCGGCACGAGCTGCACGGCCGCGCGCAGGATGCGCGTCACGTCGCGGTCGCACACGATCGCGCCGTCCATCTTCGCCAGCTCCCGCAGGCGGGTGGCGGAGAACTCCACGTCCAGGGCGAAGCCGCCGGTGCTCAGCGCGTCGACGACGCGGTCGAAGCCCAGCACGATGAGCGCGCCGGTGCGGCCGCGGAGGATGCGCTCCAGGCCGTCGCGCAGCTCCGTGCCCGGGGCGACGGCGGCGAGGGTCGAGCGCAGGATCTCCTCGGGGGTGCGGTCTGCGGTCGCCACCGGGCCTCCTCGCGAACGTCTTCGGGGCGGAGTCTAGCGGCGGCGCCGCCGCGCGAGCGGGGACCCCGTGCGCGCCGCGCCCCGCGGGTGCGGCGCCCCCGCACGCGAGAGGACCCGCCGACCCCGGTGGGGGTGGGCGGGTCCTCCCGGCGCGTCGGCCGGCTCAGCTGCCGTAGAGGGTCTTCATCGTGGTCATGAGGATACCCAGCGCGCCCATGACGAAGCTGGGCACGAAGGCGAGGATGGCCGCACCGATGCTGCCCGTCTTGCGGTACAGCAGGTACGCGGAGAACACCATGACGAGCGCGCCCACCAGCGTGAAGACGAGTCCCGTCACGATGCGCCCGGTGGAGGCCCCCTGGTACGGGTCCACGCCCAGCAGGGCCAGCGGCACCAGGGCGCTCAGCAGCAGGCCGACCACCCAGATCAGCAGGGCGACGACGGTGCCGCCGTTGGGCTTGGACCAGCGGATGGGGGCGACGGCCCGCTGCTCCTCGTGACGCGTCGGCGGGGCGGAGTGCGCGCTCATGGACCCCATCATCCACGCACCGGCCCCCGCACGGCGACCCCGGGTGCGTCCGCGCGTCCCGCGCGCCCGCGCGGGCCCCCGCCGGGTCCGGCGGCGCGCTCCGGCGCCGGGGACCCGGCGGGGTTCAGGACCGCCGGTGGCGCAGCACCACCGCGTAGTCCACCCGGGTGCCCTCGTGGGCGTCGAGGAAGCGCTGCGCCGGCCCGGGCGCGAACTCGATGCGCACCACGGCCTCGAGGTCCTCGCGGCGCTCGAACTCCCACGCCACCTCCAGGCGCTCGCAGGACCAGCCGCGCCGCGCGAAGAACCGGTCCACCGCCGCCTGGTCGTACCCGGGCAGCGCGCTGGAGAACCAGGACCCGAACGTGGAGCGGGTGGCGTCGTTGTCCACGACGAACGCCGCCCCGCCCGGGCGCAGCACCCGCTCCAGCTCCGCCAGGCCCGGCTCGCAGCCGGGGCCGAAGAAGTACGCGAAGCGCGCGTGCGCGACGTCCACGCTCGCGTCCGGCAGGGGCAGCGCCCCGGCCGCGCCGTGCAGCACCCGCACGCCCCCCAGGCCCCGCACCCGCTCCAGCGCGCGGCGCAGCAGCGGCGGGTGCGGCTCCACGCCGGTGACGGTGCGGGCCGCGGCCGCGAAGCGCGGCAGGTGGAAGCCGGTGCCGCAGCCGACGTCGAGCACGTCCGCGCCGGCCCAGTCGCGCACCGCGCGCATCGCCGCCTCGATCAGGCCGCCGCGGTCCAGGGCGAGGTTCTCCAGCTCGTACACGTCGGGGGAGCCCCACACGTTCGGGCTGGGCACCACCCCGGGCGGGTCCGCCGGGCTCACCGGGGCGCGCGCGAGCGGTCCGCCGGGTGCACCGTCAGCGGCAGCAGCCGCCGGTGCGCGGACCCGGCGCGCGCGCGGCCCACCAGCGCCTCGCAGTGCCGGGCCAGCTCCTCGTAGGCGCCGTCGCCCACCAGCTCGCGCAGCTCGGCCTCCGCGCTGCGGAACAGCGGGCGGGTGCCCACGTGCGCGGCCGGGTTCGAGGTGCAGTACCAGTCCAGGTCGTGCCCGCCCTCGCCCCAGCCGCGGCGGTCGTACTCGGCGATCGTCACCTCCAGGTACTCGGTGCCGTCGCCGCGGGCGACCGTGCGGTACGAGCGCTTCAGCGGCAGCTGCCAGCACACGTCCGGCTTGAGCGTCAGCGGCTCCACGCCCTCGGTCAGGGCCAGCAGGTGCAGCGCGCACCCGGCGCCGGCGGCGAACCCCGAGCGGTTGGCGAACACGCAGCCGCCGTCGACCACGCGGGTCTTGCGCTCGCCGTCCTCCACCTCGGTCCACCCGTGCGCGCGGCCCTCGTCGTGGTACTGCCACGTCGCCGGCGTCAGCCGCCGCACCGCCGCGGCCACCCGCTCCTCGTCGGCGGGCTCGGTGAAGTGCGCCCCCAGCGCGCAGCAGCCCACGTCGGGGGCGTCGGCGTGGATGCCGGGGCAGCCGGCGCCGAAGATGCACGTGTAGTCCGAGGTCAGCCACGTCAGGTCGCAGCGGTACACGGTGCCCGGCGGGGCGTGCGGGTCGTCGGCGACGTCGGCCGGCTCGGGGAACTCGACCCACAGCCGGGGGCCGTCCAGCGGGGTCTCGCCCGGCTGCTCGGGGGCGGGGGCGTGGTGCACCGCACGAGCGTAAGCGCGCCCCGGCACCCGCCCGCACCGCTGCGGCGGTGTGCCGGAGCGGTCCCGCGCGTCCAATACGCTCCGCCCATGCGGCTGGGCGTCCTCGACGTGGGTTCCAACACCGTCCACCTCCTCGTGGTGGACGCGCACCCCGGCGCGCACCCGCTGGCGGCGGACTCCACCCGGCGCCTGCTGCGCCTGGCCGAGCACCTCGACGGCGCCGGCGCGGTGAACGCCAAGGGCGTCGCCGGCCTGACCTCCGCCGTGGACGAGGCCGCCCGCGCGGCCGAGGACGCCGGCGTGGAGGAGCTGCTGGCGTTCGCCACCTCCGCCCTGCGCGAGGCCACCAACGGCGAGGAGGTCCTCGCCCACGTCGCCCAGCGCACCGGCGTGCGCCTGGAGGTGCTGCCGGGCACCGCCGAGGCGGACCTGACGTTCCTGGCGGTGCGCCGCTGGTACGGCTGGTCGGCCGGCCGGCTGCTCGTGCTGGACATCGGCGGCGGCTCCCTGGAGGTCGCCGCCGGCCTGGACGAGGCGCCCGACGTGTCCTTCTCCCTGCCCCTGGGCGCGGGCCGGCTGACCCGCGACCGGCTGCCCGGCGACCCGCCCTCCAAGGAGGCGGTGCGCGAGGTGCGCCGCTACGTGCGCCAGCAGATCGCCGCGCGGGTGCGCGACGTCACCCGCGCCGGCACGCCCGACGCCGTGGTCGTCACCAGCAAGACGTTCCGCAGCCTGGCCCGGCTGTGCGGGGCCGCGCCCAGCGCCGAGGGCCCGCGGGTGCGCCGCGTGCTGCGCCGCGCCGACCTGACCGCCCGCGTGCCCGAGCTGGCCGCCATGACGTGCGCCCAGCGCGCCCAGCTGCCCGGGGTGGCCGTCGAGCGCGCCCCGCAGCTGCTGGCCGGGGCCCTGGTCGCCGAGGCCGCCTTCGAGCTGTTCGGCGTGGAGGAGGCGCTGGTGGGCCCGTGGGCGCTGCGCGAGGGGATCATCCTGCGGCGCCTGGACGCCATCGGCGCCGAGCGCGGCGCGGCGCCGGGAGCGCGCGCCGGGGCCGGCGCGCTCTAGGTTGGACGCCATGGACCTCCAGCACGGCGGGCCCGTCCCCGTGGGGCTGTCGACCTCCTGCTCCTACCCGGAGTCGACGACCGCGGCCTTCGAGATCGCCGCCCGCCTCGGCTACGACGGCGTCGAGGTCATGGTCTGGACCGACCCCGTCAGCCAGGACGCGGCGGCCCTGCAGCGCCTGGTCGAGCACTTCGGCGTGCCGGTGGTCTCCGTCCACGCCCCCACCCTGCTGCTGACCCAGCGCATCTGGGGCCGCGGCGACCCGTGGGGCAAGGTCGAGAGGTCCTGCGAGCTGGCCGCGCAGCTGGGCGCCCCCACCGTCGTGGTGCACCCGCCGTTCCGCTGGCAGCGCGAGTACGCCGCCGGGTTCGTCGAGGGCGTGCGCGAGCTGGAGCGCTCCTCGGGGGTGGCCCTGGCGGTGGAGAACATGTTCCCCTGGCGCGCGCGCGGGCGGGAGGTCGTCGCCTACGCGCCCGGCTGGGACCCCACGGACGTGGACTACCGCCACCTGACCCTGGACCTCTCGCACGCCGCGACGAGCGGGCTGGACTCCCTGGAGCTGGCGCGCGCCTTCGGCGACCGCCTGGCGCACGTGCACCTGTGCGACGGCTCCGGCTCCGTCAAGGACGAGCACCTCGTGCCCGGCGACGGCTCCCAGCCGTGCGCGGAGGTCCTGCGGCACCTGGCGGCCGGCGGGTTCACCGGCGGCGTCGTCGCCGAGGTCAACACCCGCAGGGCCCGCGGGCGCGCGGCGCGCGAGCGCGAGCTGGCCCGCACCCTGGAGTTCGCCCGCCGGCACCTGGCGCCGGTGGCCGTGGGGGAGGGCACCGCGTGAGCGCCCCGGTGGGCGCGCCCCGCCCGCACGGCCCGCTGGCCCTGGTCGGCGCCGGCGTCATGGGCCAGACGCTGCTGGGCGGGCTGCTGCGCGCCGGCCGCAGCCCGGCGGACGTGCTCGTCGTGGACCGCCGCGCCGGCCGCGGCGCCGAGCTGCGCGAGCGCTTCGGGGTGCGCGTGGTCGACGAGCCCGCCGCCGTGCGCGAGGCCGCCACCGTCGTCGTCGCCGTCAAGCCGCAGGACCTGGTGGACCTGCTGGACTCCCTGGCCCCGCACCTGGCGCCCGGCGCCCTGGTCGTCTCGCTGGCCGCGGGGGTGACCACCGCCGCGATCGAGGCGCGCCTGCCGGCGGGCACCGCCGTCGTGCGGGTCATGCCGAACACGCCCTCGCTGGTCGACGAGGGCATGGCCGGGCTGGCCGGCGGCTCGGCGTGCACCGACGCGGACCTGGCCGAGGCGGAGGACCTGCTGCGCTCGTGCGGGCGCACGGTGGTGCTGGCGGAGAAGCACCTGGACGCGGTGACGGCCCTGTCCGGCTCGGGCCCGGCGTACGTCTTCTACGTGGTGGAGGCGATGGTCGAGGCGGGCGTGCTGCTGGGCCTGCCGCGCGCCACGGCCACGCAGCTGGTGGTGCAGACCGTCGTGGGCGCCGGGGCGATGCTGCGCGAGACGGGGCAGCACCCCACGGTGCTGCGCGAGCAGGTGACCTCGCCGGCGGGCACGACGGCCGCGGCCCTGCGCCAGCTCGACGACTCCGGGGTGCGCGCGGCCCTGGTCTCGGCCGTCGAGGCGGCCTGGGCCCGCTCGCGGCAGCTGTCGGGGAGCTGACGCGGTGGTTAGGGTTCCCGCGTGCTCCCCGCCCGCCCCGCGCCGCGGACCCCTCCGGCGCCCGCGGTGACCCCGCCCCCGGTGGACCCGCCCCCCGCGCCCGACGCGGTCCAGGTCGTGTGGGACCCCGTCTTCAACCGCTACGACTTCGGCCGCTGGCACCCCATGGCGCCGGTGCGCCTAGACCTGACGGCCCGCCTGTGCGAGGCGCTGGGCCTGTTCTCCGCGCCGGGGCTGCGGGTGGTCTCGGCCCGCCCCGCCGACGACGACCTGCTGCGCACGGTGCACGACCCGGAGTACGTGCGCGCGGTGCAGGCGGCCTCGGCGGACCCGCGCGACGCGCAGCAGGTCTTCGGCCTGGGCACCGAGGACGACCCCGCCTTCCCCGGCATGCACGAGGCGGCCGCGCGCATCGTGGGGGGATCGGTGGACCTGGGCCGGGCCGTGCTGGCCGGGCGCGCGCTGCACGGGGTGAACTTCTGCGGCGGCATGCACCACGCCAAGCCCGGCTGCGCCAGCGGCTTCTGCGTCTACAACGACGCGGCCGCGGCGATCCGGGCGGCGCTGGACGACGGCGCGCAGCGGGTGGCGTACGTGGACCTGGACTGCCACCACGGCGACGGCACCGAGGCGGTCTTCTGGGACGACCCGCGGGTGCTGACGGTCAGCGTGCACGAGTCGGGCACGACCCTCTTCCCCGGCACGGGCTTCGCCGACGAGCTGGGCGGGCCGGGCGCGCTGGGCTCGGCGGTGAACCTGGCGCTGCCGGCGGGCACCCGGGACGCGGGGTGGCTGCGCGCGGTGCACTCGGTGGTGCCGCAGCTGGTGTCCTCCTTCGAGCCGGACCTGCTGGTGACCCAGCACGGCTGCGACACGCACGCCCTGGACCCGCTGGGGCACCTGGTGATCTCGGTGGACGCCCAGCGGGTGGCGGCGGCGTCGATGCACGCGCTGGCGCACGCGGCGGCCGGCGGGCGCTGGCTGGCGCTGGGCGGCGGGGGCTACGAGGTGGTGGACGTGGTGCCGCGCACCTGGGCGCACCTGGTGGCGGAGGCGGCGCACCGGCCGCTGGACCCGGCCACGCCGCTGCCGGCGTCCTGGCGCGCGCACGTGGAGGAGGCCGTGGGGCGGGACGCGCCGCGGACCATGACCGACGGCGGCAGCGGCGAGTTCCAGGACTGGTCCTCCGGCTACGACCCGGACGACGCGGTGGACCGGGCGGTGCTGGCGACGCGGCGGGCGGCCTTCCCCCTGCACGGGCTGGACCCGGAGTTCGACTGAGCGTAGCCAGTAGTCACTGACCGCTCAGGTCACGCAGGGTGACAATCTGGACACGCATCCCTTCCACAGGCGTCACGTCTGCCCCTACAGTGGTGAGCGGGACGCGCCCCCACTCCCCGTCCGGGAGGCCGGCGGGCCGCTGGCGCGAGGTGGAAGGTGCTGTGGGGATGCCTGAGGACCGTCCGCTGTCCGACGTCCGGTTCCTGACCGTGGCGGAGGTGGCGTCGATGATGCGCGTGTCGAAGATGACCGTCTACCGGCTCGTGCACAACGGGGACCTGCCCGCCGTGCGCGTCGGCCGCTCCTTCCGCGTCCCCGAGGACGCCGTGCACGAGTACCTGCGCCAGGCCTACATCGACACCGCCTGAGGCGCCCGGGAGCCGGCGGGGCGAGCGGGCGCGGCCGGGCACCGCCGCGGACCGCTACGATGGGGAAGGTTTGCCGCGTCAGCGGCTGGACGCGAGAAGCACCCGTCGAGTGAGCGAGGACCCCTTGGGCTCTGTCATCAAGAAGCGCCGCAAGCGCATGGCGAAGAAGAAGCACCGCAAGCTGCTCCGTCGCACGCGCCACCAGCGTCGCAACAAGAAGTGAGCTGAACGCAGCTCCCCGCGCGGGCGGGTCCCCACCGGGGCCCGCCCGTCCGCGCGCCCGGGCCCCTCAGGCCGCGCGCCGCACCAGCCCCGCCAGCACCAGCGCCGCCGCGCCCGCCGCCCCGGCCGTGCCCGCCCGCACCGTCCAGCGCGCCGCCCGGTGCCAGCCGCGGAACTCGCGCACCTCCCAGCCGTGCCGCGCCGCGTGCCGGCGCAGCGAGCGGTCCGGGTTCACCGCCACCGGCCGTCCCACCATCGACAGCAGCGGCAGGTCGTTCGCCGAGTCCGAGTACGCCGCGCACCGCGCCAGGTCCCACCCCGAGCGCTCCGCCAGCGCGCGCACCGCCGCCGCCTTCGCCGCCCCGTGCACCGGCTCGCCCACCAGGCGCCCGGTGTAGACCCCGTCCACGCTCTCCGCCACCGTGCCCAGCGCCCCGGTCAGCCCCAGCCGGCGCGCCACCACGTCCGCCAGCTCCACCGGCGCCGCCGTCACCAGCCACACCGGTGCCCCCTGCGCCAGGTGCCGGTCCGCGAGCACCCGCACCCCCGGGCGCACCTTGGCCTCCACGTGCTCCTCGTACACCTCCTCGCCGATCGCGCGGATCTCCGCCGTGGAGTGCCCCGCCACGAACGCCAGCGCCAGCTCGCGCACCTCCAGCAGGTGCCCGTGCACCTCCCCGCGCAGCGCGAAGTGCACCGCCCGCCGCGCGAAGCCGCGCAGCTCGCGCGAGGAGAAGAAGCCGCGCGCGTGCAGGCCGCGCGCGAAGTAGAACAGCGACGCGCCGCGGACCACCGTGTTGTCGAGGTCGAAGAACGCGGCGACGCACGGGTCGGGCGCCGTCGCCCGGGCAGGTGCCACCCGCGCATCGTAGGCCGACGCCGCGCCGCGCGGGGCCCCGCGCGCCGCGCGCTCGGCCGCACCGGGGCGAGCGGGCGCGCGCGGCCCGGCGGGGCGGGCAGGATGGGGGCGTGGAGGGGACGGGGCGGGCGCGCATCGTGCTGGTCTCGCGCGCGGGGTGCCACCTGTGCGACGAGGGGCGCGAGGTGGTGCGCCGGGTCGCCGGGGACGCGGGGGAGACGTGGGTCGAGGTGGACGTGGACGCCGACCCGGAGTCCGCGCGGCGCTGGTCCGACCGCGTGCCGGTGGTGCTCGTCGACGGCACCGAGCGCGACTTCGGCCGGCTCGACGCCGGCCGGCTCGCCGACGCGCTGGCCGGCCGGCGGTGGTGGCGCCGGCGGCGCTGAGGCGGGCGGGCGCCGGGCGGCGGTGTGGCGGGACAGACACCCGCGCGACTTTGTGCGCGCGTTCACAAACGCCTACTCTGCTGGGGGCGCCGCAGGGACGGGGCCCCCGGCCCGGGAGGGCCGGTGAGAGCACCGGCGAACCACGTCGGCGAGCACGTACGAGGGTGCCGGGTCTGACCGCAGTGGACGAGGACGACGTGAGCAGCGCGCGCCGCGACGGCGCGCACGCCGCCGGGGGCGCCGGTCGCCCGCCCGGCGGCGCGGCGGTGGTCCCCGAGGCCACGGTCGCCCGCCTGCCGCAGTACCTGCGGGCGCTGACGGCGCTGGCCGAGGCCGGTGCGCGCACGGTGTCCTCCGAGGCCCTCGCCGAGGCCGCGGGCGTGGGGTCCGCCAAGCTGCGCAAGGACCTCTCGCACCTGGGCAGCTACGGCACCCGCGGCGTCGGCTACGACGTCGCCGAGCTGCAGCGGCACATCGCCGACCGCCTCGGGCAGGCCGGCAGCTGGCGGGTCGTCATCGTGGGCGTGGGCAACCTCGGCCACGCGCTGGCCGGCTACAGCGGCTTCGCCTCGCGCGGCTTCACGGTCGTCGGGCTCTTCGACGACGACCCCGCGCTCGTCGGGCGGGTCGTCGTGGGCCAGCGCGTGCGCCCGCTGGACGAGCTCGCCGACGTCGTCGGCGGGACCGGCTCGGCGATCGCGGTGCTGGCGGTGCCCGCCCAGCACGCGCAGGCGGTGTGCGACCGCCTGGTGGCCGCCGGCACCCGCAGCATCCTCAACTTCGCCCCGACCGTGCTGCGCGTCCCCGACGGCGTGGACGTGCGCAAGGTCGACCTCGCCTCGGAGCTCCAGATCCTCGCCTTCCACGCCCAGCGCCGCGCCGCCCCCGCCGGCGCCCCCGCACCCAGCGCCGCCGCCCCCGCGCGCGGCGCAGCCGGCGCCAGCGCCGGTCCGCTGCTGCCGCACGCGCTGCGCCGCGTCGAGGAGGTGGTCTGAGTGACCCTGATGGTCGTGGGCCTGTCCCACCGCACCGCCGCCCTGGAGGTGCTCGAGCGCGCCTCCTTCGACGCCGCCGCGGCCGCCCGCGCCGTGTCCGAGCTGACGGCCTCCCCGCACGTGGAGGAGGCGTTCGTGCTCTCCACCTGCAACCGGGTGGAGGTGTACTGCGACGTCACCCGCTTCCACGGCGGGGTGGCCGCGGTGGGCGAGGCGCTGGCGCGCCGCATCGGCGTGCCCCTGGACGAGCTGGGCGACCAGCTCTACGTGCACTACGAGGACGCCGGCGTCGAGCACCTGTTCCGGGTGGCGTGCGGGCTGGACTCGATGGCCGTGGGCGAGGCGCAGATCCTCGGCCAGCTGCGCGGGGCGCTGCGCGACCTGCACGAGACCGACCGCGGCGGCGGCACCCTGGACCGCCTGCTGCAGACGGCGCTGCGGGTGGGCAAGCGCGCCCACTCCGAGACGTCCCTGGACGCCGCGGGCGCCTCCCTGGTGGACGCCTCGATCGCGCGCGCCGAGCAGGTCGTGGGCCCGGTGGCCGGGCTGCGGGCCGTGGTGGTCGGCGCCGGCGCGATGAGCGCGCTGGTGGCCACCACCCTCAGCCGCGCCGGCGTGGACGTCGTGGTCGCCAACCGCACCCCCGAGCGCGCCCAGCGCCTGGCGGCCGCGGTGGGCGGGCGCGCCGCCGGCCTGGACGTGCTGCGCGCGGAGGTCGCCGCCGCGGACCTCGTCGTCAGCTGCACCGGCGCCGTGGGGCACGTGCTGGACGTGGCGGTCGTGGCCAGCGCCCTGCTGGACCGCCCGCAGCGCCCGCTGTTCCTGGCGGACCTGGCGCTGCCGCGCGACATCGACCCCGACGTGGCGACCCTGCCGGGCGCGCACCTGGTGGACCTGGAGGGCCTGGGCGCGGACCTGGCCGGCAGCGCGGTGGCCGACGACCTGCGCGCGGTGCGCGCCATCGTCACCGAGGAGGTCGCCGCCTACGCGGCGTCCCTGCGGGTGGCCGACGTCGCCCCGACCGTGGTGGCGCTGCGCACCCAGGCGCGGCACGTGGTGGACACCGAGATGCGCCGCCTGGCCGGGCGCGTGGACCTCGACGACGCCGCGCGCGCCGAGGTGGACCGCGCGGTGCACCGCATCGTGGAGAAGCTGCTGCACACCCCGACGGTGCGGGTGAAGGAGCTGGCCGAGGCCCCCGGCGGCGCCGGGTACGCCGCCGCGCTGCGCGCCCTGTTCGACCTGGAGGTCGCCGGCGCCGCGGGCGCGGGCCAGCGCGTGGGCGAGGCGCCGCTGTCGGGCACCGTCGCGGAGGCCGTGGGGAGGGTGTCGTGACGCGAGCGCTGCGCCTGGGCACCCGGCGCAGCGCGCTGGCCACCACCCAGAGCGGCTGGGTCGCCGACGAGCTGCGCGCGCGCGGCACCGCGGTGGAGCTGGTGGAGATCACCACCCGCGGCGACGTGGACCGCGCCCCGCTGGCCGTCATCGGCGGCACCGGCGTGTTCGTCTCCGCGCTGCGCGAGGCGCTGCTGGCCGGCGAGGTGGACCTGGCGGTGCACTCGCTCAAGGACCTGCCCACGGCCCCGGCCGAGGGCCTGGCGCTGGCGGCGGTGCCGCGGCGCGAGGACCCGCGCGACGTGCTGGTCGCCTCCGGCGGGCGCACCCTGGCGCAGCTGCCGGCCGGCGCGCGCGTGGGCACCGGCTCCCCGCGCCGGCGCGCGCTGCTGCTGGACGCCCGCCCGGACCTGGAGGTCGTGGCGGTGCGCGGCAACGTCGACACCCGCCTGCGGATGGTCTCCTCCGGCGAGCTGGACGCGGTGGTGCTGGCCGCCGCGGGCCTGTCCCGGCTGGGCCGGCTCGGCGAGGCCGCCGAGGTGCTCGACGCCGCGGCGTTCGTCCCGGCGCCCGGGCAGGGCGCGCTGGCCGTGGAGTGCCGCGCCGACGACGCGGGGGTCGTGGCCGCCCTGGCCGCGCTGGACTCCCCGGCGGACCGCCTGGCGGTGCTGGCCGAGCGCCAGCTCCTGGCCAGCCTGGAGGCCGGCTGCTCGGCGCCGGTGGGGGCGCACGCGCGCCTGGCCGGCGGCGCGCTGCACCTGTCCCTGGCGGTGCAGGGCCCCGAGGGCCTGGTGCGCCGCGACGTCACCGGCCCGGCCGGGGACCCCGCCGCGGCCCGCGCGCTGGGCGCGCGCACGGCCTCCGAGCTGCTGGCGGGCCCCCTGGCGGGCGCCGCCGACGCCCTCGAACCCCTCGCGGTGCCCGCCGCGGGCCCCGCACGACCACCCGCCGCCCTCGGCGGCGGCGCGCCCGACGCCACCCCGCACCGAGCCCCGGCCGGTCCACCTCCCGACCCCGACAGTGGCTCGTGTGCCCGTCGACGAAAAT
>NZ_JBJLSG010000116.1:0-15702 GCF_050871925.1 Kineococcus gurbantunggutensis | reverse complement strand
GGGCGCGCCGCCCGCACACAACGGGTATGGGCCTGCGGGTCCACGTCACCGACTACCCGGGCTGACCCCGGCGGGGGGTGGCCCGGGCACCGGCGGGGGCCACCGCCTCACAACCAGCCGCGCCGCTTGAACAGGTGGTACAGCAGGAAGCAGGTGCCGAACATCAGCGCCAGCGCCAGCGGGTACCCGTACGTCCAGTCCAGCTCCGGCATGTTCGCGAAGTTCATGCCGTACACGCCCGCCACCACCGTGGGCGCGAACAGGATCGCCGCCCACGAGGAGATCTTCTTGACCTCCTCGCTCTGCGCGTAGCTGGCCTCCGTCAGCGAGCGCATCTCCTCGTTCTGCCGCTGCGCCACCAGCGTGGAGTTCACCGTGAGGATGTCGCGCAGCTGGCCGCGGAAGTTCTCGATCCGCTCGGCGGCCACGGTCACGTGGTCGGCCACGTCGCGCAGGTAGCGCTGCAGCTCCTCGTCCACCCGGTACTTCTCGAACCCGTCGGTCAGGCCCTGCAGCACCGCGCCCAGCGGCACCACCGCCCGCTGGAAGTTCGCGACCTCCCGCGACAGCTCGTAGATGCGCCGCGACACCTTCGGGTCGCCGTCGAAGACCTGCACCTCGATCTCGTCGATGTCGTTCTCCAGCCCGCGCAGCACCGGCGCGTACCCGTCGACCACGGCGTCCAGGATCGCGTACAGCACCGCCTCGGTGCCCAGCGCGAGCATCTCCGGGTCGCGCTCCATGCGGCTGCGCACCTGCGCCAGGTCCGGGGACTCCGCGTGCCGCACCGTCACCACGAAATCCGGGCCGATGAACAGGTGCAGCTCGCCGAACTCCACCTCCTCGGCCGCGTCGTCGTAGCGCGCCGCGCGCAGCACCACGAACAGCGTGTCGCCGTAGCGCTCCAGCTTCGGGCGCTGGTGCGCCACGATCGCGTCCTCCACCGCCAGCTCGTGCAGGCCGAACTCCCGCGCCAGCGACCCCAGCTCCGTCGCCGAGGGCCGGTACAGCCCGATCCACGCGATGCGCGCGCCGTCCTCGTGCAGGCAGCGGTAGGTGTCGGCCAGCGTGCCCGGCGAGGCCACCCGGGCGCCGCGCTCGTACACCCCGGAGTCCACCAGGCTGCTGCGCCCCAGCGGCGCGGAGGGGATGGCGCCGTCCTGGGCGAGGTTGCGCGTGGAGGGCACCGCACCTCGGCGCCCCAGGGACGACAGCGGGACGCGACGCCTGGCCATGACGGCACCTCCGGGCTCGGCGGGACACGGGCACCCCATCATCCCCCGTGCGCGCCACCGCCCCCCGCCGCGCCCCCGCCGCGTCCCCACCCGCCCCCGCCGCGCCCCCGCCGCGCCCCCGGTCAGGTCCGCTCGACGTGCGCGCGCACCAGCGTGCCGTCCTCGCTCGTCCACCCCTTCGACGTCGCGTGCGCCACCATCGCCGCGAACCCCTCCAGCCACGGCGCCTCGTCCGGGCCCTGCGCGCGCAGCCAGCCCAGCCGCAGCCAGACGTGCTCGCCCCCGGCGTCCAGGTGCCCGGCGCCGGCGTCGCGCAGCGCCCCGTCGACCGCGTCGGCGGGCGCGTCCGCGGCCACCGTCGCCGACAGCCGCCGCAGGTCGTCCACCCCCCGCGCCGCCACCCGCGCCCCGCCCCGCTCCTCGTGCCGCACCTCGACGTCCACCGCGCCCCTCCGTCCGCCGGCGCCGCCGTGCGCGGCGCACCACGCCCGGAGCCTGCCACGCGGGCGCACCGCCCGCGCCGGTCCGCGCGGGCCCGCCCCCGAGTGGTGATCACCCCCGCGCGGGTGCTCTGCTCGAGGCGTGGACATCGACGGCAAGGTCTTCCTGATCACCGGCGCCTCCTCCGGGATCGGCGCCGCCACCGCCCGCGCCGCCTCGGCGGCCGGCGCCAGGCTCGTCCTCGCCGCGCGGCGCCTGGAGCGCATCGAGGCCCTGGCGGCCGAGCTCGGCGACGCGGTGGCCGTGCGCACCGACGTCACCGACCCCGCCCAGGTCCACGCCGCCGTGCGCGCCGGCGTGGACACCCACGGGCGCATCGACGTCCTCGTCAACAACGCCGGCCAGGGCCTGCACTCGCCCCTGGAGGAGGTCGACCCCGACGACTTCCGCGCCGTCCTGGACCTCAACGTCGTCGCCCCGCTCGTGGCGCTGCAGGCCGTCCTGTCGGTCATGCGCGCCCAGGGCGGCGGCAGCGTCGTGGACGTCAGCTCCGGCACCTCCCGGACGGTCCTGCCCGGCGTGGGCGCCTACGCCGCCAGCAAGTCCGCCCTCAACGCCCTCTCCGCCGTCGCCCGCCGCGAGCTGGCCCCCGACGGGATCGTCGTCTCCACCGTCTACCCCTTCATCACCGCCACCGAGTTCCACGACGTGCTGCGCGCCGGCTCCCTGCGCCGGCGCCCCGGCGGCCCGCCGCCGCACACCCCCGAGCAGGTGGCGGAGGCGATCCTCGGCCTCGTCCGCTCCGGCGAGGAGGAGGCGGTGCTCGTCCCCGAGGGCTTCGGGCCGCCCGCTCCCTGAGGCCCCTGCTCTGCGCGGGGTCGCGCGGGGTCGCGCGGCTGGGTTCGCGTGGCTGGGTGGGGTGGCCTGCGGCGGGTGGGGCGCTCGGCTCTCCGCCCGCTGCCGGGTGCACCACCGCGTCCGGGTGCTGCGGGCGGGCTCCGGACGCCGAGCGCCCCACCCGCCTCCGGCCCGTCCCGGTGCTGCGGTCCCGCGGTGCTCGGGTCGTGCCCCTGACCCAGTGCGCACCCCTCCACCTGTGCCGTGACCGTGCACGCTCGAGGACTGAACCTCGCACGACTACGGTGATCAAGGAAGTTGCCACTTCCTTGATCACGGCGGGTCATGAGCTTGGGCCGCGCACGAGGTGGGGTCGGAGGGTGACGGAGAGCCCGGCGCGCGGGACACCACGGCACCTGAGCACGAACCCGCCCCGCCGGGCACGAACCCGCCCCGCCGGGCGCGAACCGCAGCACCGAGCGTGAAGCCGGCCCCCGCAGCGCCTAGCGCGACGAGACCTGCTGCGGCACCCCCGGCACCGGTTCGGCCGGGTCGCTGCCCAGCGCGACCACCCGGTTGCGCCCGTCGACGTGCACCACGTGCGGGCGGTGCGCGGCGCGCTCGGCCTCTTCCACCTCGACGTAGGAGACGACGATCACCAGGTCGCCGGGGTGGACGAGGTGCGCGGCGGCCCCGTTGACCTTCACGGCGCCGCTGCCGGCCTCGCCGACGATGACGTACGTCTCCAGGCGGGCGCCGTTCGTCACGTCCAGCACCTGCACCTTCTCGCCCTCGACGAGGTCCGCGGCCCGGCACAGGTCGGCGTCCAGGGTGATCGAGCCGACGTAGTGCAGGTCGGCCTCCGTGACGGTGGCCCGGTGGATCTTGCCGTTCATCAGCGTGCGCCGCACCGCTGCTCCCGTGGTCCTCGCGCGGGTGACCCTCACCCGAGCGGGGAGTATCCCTCCGCCGGGCCGGGAGCGGGCGGGTGCCCCCGGCGGGTGGGGGGCGTCAGCGGTGCACGACGACCTTGCCGACGGTGCGGCCGGTCTCGAGCAGGCGGTGCGCCTCGCGCAGGCCCGCGGCGCTGAAGTCGTCGATCGCGGTCCTCAGGGTGGTGCGCAGGCGGCCGGCGTCGACGAGGGCGGCGGTCTCGGCGAGCAGGCGCCCCTGCTCGGCGACGTCGGGGGTGGTGAACATCGAGCGGGTGAACATCAGCTCCCAGTGCCAGGCGATGCTCTTGGTCTTCAGCGGGAACAGGTCCAGCCCGACCGGGTCGTCGATGGCGACGACCTCCCCGAACGGCTTGAGGACCTCGGCGAACGCCTCGACGTTGCCGGTGCTGTGGGCGCTGAAGAGCAGGTCCACGCCGTCGGGGGCCACGGCCCGCGCGGAGGCGACGAGGTCGTGGTGGTCGACGACCTCGTCGGCGCCCAGGGCGGTGACCCACTCGCGGGACTCGGGCTTGCCGGCGCCGGCGAGGACCCGCAGTCCGGTGCGCAGCTTGGCGAGCTGGACCATGATCGAGCCGACGCCCCCGGCGGCGCCGAGGACGAGCAGGTCGCCGCGGGAGGACCCGTCCAGGCGCAGGCGCTCGAACAGCGCCTCCCAGGCGGTGATGGTGGTCAGCGGCAGGGCGGCGGCCTCGGCGAAACCCAGGGTGGCGGGTTTGCGGGAGACGATGCGCTCGTCGACGGCGTGCAGCTCGCTGTTCGAGCCGGGGCGGGTGATGTCGCCGGCGTACCAGACCTCGTCGCCGGGGCTGAACCCCTCCACCGCCTCGCCGACGGCCTCGACGGTGCCGGCGGCGTCCCAGCCGAGCACGCGCGGGGCGCCCTGGCGGTCCAGGCCGGCGCGGACCTTCACGTCGACGGGGTTCACCGAGACGGCCTGCACGCGCACGAGCAGGTCGCGCGGGCGCAGGTCGGGCACGGGGAGGTCGACGTCGACGAGGGAGCCGGGGTCGGAGATCGGGAGCCCGTCCAGGGCGGCGATGGCGCGCACGGCCCCATGGTGGCACCCGGCCGCGCCCGGAGCGGTCCAGGGTGCGTCGCGCCGAGGGGCACCGCCCGGTGGCGCCGTGCCGGCGGTGCCCCCGGGCGGTGCGGTGCGTTCAGGTCGGTGCGGGTCGGCTCAGGTCAGCGTGGTGGAGTCGCCCAGGGACCAGTCGCGCACCTCGGGCATGTCCTCCAGGTGCTCCACGACGTACTCGTGGTGCCGCGCGAGCTGGGCCCGGCAGTAGTCCACGAGGTCCGCCGCGCCGGGCGGCAGGCGGCGGGCGTTGTTCAGCGCGTCCATCACGAGGTGGTACCGCGAGGCCCGGTTGCGCACGGTCATGTCGAAGGCGGTGGTGGTGGTGCCCTCCTCGACGAACCCGCGCACGTGGAAGCGGTCGGCGTCGGGGCGGCCGTGCACGACCTGGTGGATCGCCCCCGGGAAGCCGTGGAAGGCGAACACCACGTCGACGGAGTCGGTGAACAGCTCCCGGAAGCGCAGGTCGCTCGTGCCGTGCGGGTGGTCCTTCGGGCGCTGCAGCGCCATGAGGTCCACGACGTTGACGACGCGGAAGCGCAGCTGCGGCAGCCGCTCGCGCAGGATCTGCGCCGCCGCGACGGTCTCCATCGTCATGACGTCCCCGGCGCAGCCGAGCACGACGTCCGGCTCGGCCGCGCCGTCGTCGTTGCCGGCCCAGTCCCACACCGACGCCCCGCGCCGGCAGTGCTCCACGGCCTGCTCGACCGTGAGGTACTGCAGCTGGGGCTGCTTGTCGATGACGAGGAGGTTCACGTAGTTGCGCGAGCGCAGGCAGTGGTCGGCCACCGACAGCAGGCAGTTCGCGTCCGGCGGCAGGTAGATCCGCGAGACCTCGGGCCGGTGAGTGATGGCGACCTGCAGCAGGCCCGGTCCCTGGTGCGAGAACCCGTTGTGGTCGTTGCGCCAGGCGGTGGAGGTGAGCAGGATGTTCAGGCTGGGCACGTCCGCGCGCCAGGGCAGGTTCCCCGCCTCCTCCAGCCACTTGGCGTGCTGCACGGTCTGCGAGGCGCTGACCATCGCGAACGCCTCGTAGGTGGCGAACATCCCGTGCCGGCCGGTGAGGGTGTAGCCCTCCAGCCAGCCGTGGCAGTTGTGCTCGCTGAGCACCTCCATGACCCGCCCGCCGCGGCTGATCGAGACGTCCTCGGGGTACGTGCGCTCGGCGAACGCGCGGTCGGAGACCTCGAACACCGCGCCGAGCCGGTTGGAGTTCGTCTCGTCGGGGGAGAAGAGGCGGAACGTGCGGGGGTTGCGGGCGTAGACGTCGCGCAGCAGCTCGCCCAGGCGCCGGGTGGACTCCGCCCGCCCGCCGGCCGGGCGGTCCACGCGCACGGCGTAGTCGCGGAAGTCGGGCAGGTCCAGGTCCTGCGTGAGCAGCCCGCCGTTGGCGTGCGGGGTGGCGCTCATGCGCAGGTCGCCGTCGGGGTTGGCCGAGCGGACCAGCTCCACGGGGGCGCCGGAGGCGTCGAACAGGTCCTCGGGGCCGTAGGAGCGCATCCACCGCTCCAGCAGCCGCAGGTGCCCGGGGTTCTCGCGCACCCCCGACAGCGGGACCTGGTGGGCGCGGAAGGTCCCCTCGACCTGCACGCCGTCGACCTCGTGCGGGCCGGTCCACCCCTTGGGGGTGCGCAGCACGATCAGGGGCCAGCGCGGGCGGGGCGCGTCGGCGGGGGCGTCCTGGGCGCGGGCGGCGGCCTGGATGCCGCGGATGCGGCCCCAGGCCCGGGCCAGGACGTCGGCGAATCGCTCGTGCATGCCGGGCAGGTCCTCGCCGCCGACCTCGAGGACCTCGTAGCCGTGGCCCTCCAGCAGCGAGCGCACCTCGGTGGGGTCCTTGCGGGCCAGCACGGTGGGCCCGGAGATCTTCGCGCCGTTCAGGTGCAGCACGGGCAGCACCGCGCCGTCGCGGGCGGGGTCGAGGAAGGAGATGCCCTTCCAGGAGCCCTCCAGCGGCCCGGTCTCGGCCTCGCCGTCGCCGACGACGGCCAGGGCCAGCAGGTCGGGGTTGTCCATGACGGCGCCGAAGGCGTGCACGAGCACGTACCCCAGCTCACCGCCCTCGTGGATGGAGCCGG
This sequence comes from Kineococcus gurbantunggutensis, assembly GCF_050871925.1. Classification (NCBI taxonomy): domain Bacteria; kingdom Bacillati; phylum Actinomycetota; class Actinomycetes; order Kineosporiales; family Kineosporiaceae; genus Kineococcus; species Kineococcus gurbantunggutensis. The sequence continues at coordinate 9,080 of NZ_JBJLSG010000116.1, read as the reverse complement.
GGGTGGTGACCGAGACGTGGCTGGGGATGCCGCCGGGGGCGGAGAACTGCCGGAACAGCCGCGTCATGCCCCCGGTGTCCTGCGTGACGTGCGGGAACCTTTCCGTGTAGGTGCCCTCCAGGTAGGCCGCCGCCACCAGGGCGGGGCCGCCGTGGCCGGGGCCGGTGAGGAACAGCGAGGGCTGCCCGGTGCGGCGGATCAGCCGCGACAGGTGCGCGTACGTGAAGGACAGGCCAGGGCTGGTGCCCCAGTGCCCCAGCAGGCGCGGCTTGATCTGCTCGGCGCTCAGCTCCTCGCCCAGCAGCGGGTTGGCGCGCAGGTAGATCTGCCCGACGGTCAGGTAGTTGCAGGCGCGCCACCACGCGTCGAGCGCGGTGACCTCCTCCGGCCGGATGCGGGCCAGGGACTCGACGAGCTCCGCGGTGGCGTCCTTCCCCGCGGTGGGGGCGTCGGTGGTGGGCATGACGTGCTTCCTCCTCGGTGGACACGTCGGCCCTCGTGCGTGCCGACGCTGCGGACCAGGACCCTCCGACCCTAGGCCGGGGCGGGGGCGGCCGCGTCCGGAACGGCAGAGGGCCTGAGCGGCTGTCTCGCCGTCAGCCGAGAGGCGACCTCGCGTCACCCGATGGTCTTGTCCGACCTCGACAGACCCCGATGAAGGGGTGGAGAGGCAGCCGAGCAGTGCCCCACGAGTCGTCAGCGTGCTCCACGGCGTTGGGAGTCCAGGTAGCGGGTGAGCACCCCCTCCGGGGCGTCGGAGCTGCAGCCGGCGTAGTACGAGGGTGACCACAACTGCTCACCGCCCAGCTGCTGCGCCACGTGCTGATCGAACTCCTTGCGCAGCAATCGTGACGAGACGCCCTTGAGGCTGTTGACCAGTCGCGAGATCGCCACGACGGCCGGGTACCGCACGTGCAGGCGTACGTGGTCGTCTGTGCCAGTGAAGGTGATCAGCTCGGCGCCGAAGCCTGCGCACACCTCGCGCATGACCTCCTGGCAACGCACCAGCATTGACTCCGTCAGGGCACCGCGCCGAAGGATGGTGATGAAGACCAAGTGTACGTGCAGGTCGTTCACCACCATCCTGCTCCTGCGATTGGTGGAATCCAAAGGCCATCGAGGTGACATAGACCAAACTGTACTGGTCCACTATGATCACAGCCGTGAAGATCGTCGTGCCTGTACGGCTCTTCCCCGAGCCTGCGCAGGAAGCGGCGTTGCGGGCGACGCTGCGTGCCTGCAACGCCGCTGCGAACGACGTCTCCGTCCTGGCCTGGCGGTCCCAAGTCTTCCGTCGTGTCGGGCTGCAAAAGATCGCCTACGTCCATGTCAAGGCCACCCACGGTCTGGCCGCGCAGGCGGCGCTGCACGTGATCCGCAAGGTCGCTGACGCCTACGTCCTGGACACCAGGACTCGGCGCACCTTCAGGCCCGAGGCGGCGCAGCCGTTCGACGACCGGTGCCTGTCCTGGCAGATCCCCGAGGCCGAGGGCGCTGTCGAAGGTACGGTGTCGATCTGGACCACCGCTGGCCGGATGAAGTGGGTGCGCTTCCGGTGCTCTATGGACCAGATGCGCGCCTTGCGCGAACACCGCAAGGGTGAATCTGACCTCGTGCACCGCGACGGCATGTGGTTCCTGCACGCCACCTGCGAGATGCCGCAAGTCACGCCGTTCACCCCGCGCGGCTGGATCGGCGTTGATCTGGGCATCGTCAACATCGCCACCTCTGACGGCACCCGCTACAGCGGTACGGCGCTGAACCGTGTGCGGCAGCGCCACCGACGCCTGCGCACCAAGCTGCAGGCCAAGGGCACGCGCTCCGCCAAGCGGCTGTTGAAGAAGCGGTCCAGGAAGGAGTCGCGTTTTGCGACCGACGTGAACCACGTGATCTCCAAGAGCATCGTGGTCGAGGCTGAACGCACCGGCCGAGGCATCGCCGTCGAGGACTTGACGGGGATCCGCGCCCGGGTACGGCTGAGAAAGCCCCGACGGACCACGCTGCACTCCTGGTCCTTCCGCCGATTGGGCACCTTCCTGGCCTATAAGGCTCAGCGCGCCGGGGTGCCGCTGGTGGCGGTGGACCCGGCGTACACCTCCCAGACGTGCAGCCACTGCGCGTACCAGGGGAAGACCAACCGGGTCAGCCAGGCCCGGTTCATGTGCAGGTCGTGCGGCGTCGTCGCGCACGCCGACCACAACGCAGCCCGCAACATCGCTGCGCGCGCCGCGCGTGGTGAGGTGGTGAGCTGGGCCGTTGTCGACCGGCCACACGCAGCCTGAACCATCATCGCCAGTGATGACCAGAGCCGCGAGCCTCCGCGACATCCAGAGGCAGTCGACCGACACTCAGGACACGCGTGTGTGCTACCCGAGCGCCATTCTTGGGACACCTGCGTTCCACCTGTCTTCCACTTGGCCAAGCCAGAGTCGTGCCTGACCACTGCCATGAGCCCGTACTCCTGGAGGACCCTATGAGCGAAAGCACGTCCACCCCCCTCGGCAGGCGTCGGCTGCTCGGGCTTGGGGCCGCCACCGCAGCCGGTGGTGCGCTGGTGGCGCAGGGAGCTACAGCCGCACCTGCCGCTGCGTCGGGAAGGCGAGGACCGTCCGGGGGGCAAGGCCTGTCCTTCTCCCGCGAGGGCACCTTCCGCGTCGTGCAGTTTAACGACACGCAGGACAACCACCGCACCGACGTGCGCACGATCCAGCTCATGGAGCGCGTCCTGGACCGCGAGCAGCCGCAGTTCGCGCTCATCAACGGCGACGTCGTCAACGGCGACATGACCACCGCCGAGCAGGTGCGCCAGGCCTACCACCACGTCGTGCTGCCCATGGAGGAGCGCGGGATCCCGTGGGCCATCACGTTCGGCAACCACGACGAGGACTCCGCCGCGGCCACCGGCATGACCGAGCAGCGCATCCGCGAGTTCCTGTCCGGCTACCGCCACCACGTGGGCGCCACCGCCCGCGGCGTGAGCGGGGACTCCAACCAGGTCCTCACCGTGCGCTCCTCCCGCGGGCGCGGGCCGGGCTTCGCCCTGTGGCTGCTGGACTCCGGCCGCTACTCCCCGGAGACGATCGCCGGGCAGGAGGTCGAGGAGTACACGTACGAGACGATCCACGCCGACCAGGTCGCCTGGTACCGCGAGCAGTCGCAGGTCCTGGAGCGCTGGGCCGCGGCGCCCGTGCCGGGGCTGATGTTCTTCCACATCCCGCTGTGGGAGCACCGGTTCCTGTGGTTCGGCTCGCCCACGGAGTGGACCGAGGAGTCCCACGCGCGCGCGGTCGTCAAGCACGGCATCACCGGCGAGCGCAACGAGCGCGAGTACACCGCGCAGTTCAACCCCGGCCTGTTCCACGCCGCGCTGGAGCGCGGGGACGTCAAGGGCGTCTTCTGCGGGCACGACCACGTGAACACCTACGTCGGGGACTACTTCGGCATCCAGCTCGGGTACGGCCCCGGCACCGGGTTCGGCACCTACGGCCTGGAGGGCGATCAGGTGCACCGCCTGCGCGGGGCGCGGGTGTTCGACCTGGACGAGCACCACCCGGGCGTCTTCAAGGAGACCCGCACCGTGTTCGCCGCGGACCTGGGCATCGACCTCTCGCCCGAGCCGCAGCCCCTTCAGACCCCGAAGCCGCTGTCGCACCGCTGACCGTCCCGCGCGGGCGCCCGACCGCTCACGACCGGGCGCCCGCGCGGTCTCGCCGCCCGCCGGGCCTCAGCGCGGCGGGCGGAAGGCGGCCAGCGCCGGCAGGGCGCGGCCGTCGTGGTCGAACATCGTCAGGTTGTCGTTCGGGTTGCCGGCGCCCGGTTCCCAGCCCACGCCCGGCAGCCACGCCGGCTCCCAGGCGAAGAAGCCCAGGCAGCGGCGCTGCGGCACCGACAGCAGCACCTCGCGCAGCGCCTCGAAGTAGGCGGCCTGGCCCTGCGGCGTGGCGGGGAAGCGGTCGGCGTCGGGCAGCTGCTCGCGCCGGGCGATGAGGTTCTCCAGCCCGTCGCCGTCCTCCAGCGTCCACGGGTAGGCGGTCTCGACGAGCACGAGGTCCTTGCCGTAGCGGGTGGCCAGGTCGTGCAGGTTGGCGCGCAGGTCGTCCAGCGAGCCGTGCCAGAACGGGTAGTACGACTGGCCGATGACGTCGAGGTCGACGCCGCGCTCCAGGACGTGGTCGTAGAACCAGCGCGAGCCGCCGTTGTCGCCGCCGCGGTCCACGTGCACCATGACGGGCACGTCGCGCCGGCGGGGGTGCACGTCGCGCACGCCGGCGATCCCGGCCTTCAGCAGGGTGGTGAAACCCTCCCAGTCGTCGGGCCGCCCCGCGCGGTACACCTGGCCCAGCGGCCACAGCATCCCGGCGGTGACCTCGTTGCCGACCTGCACCATGTCCACGTGCGCACCCGCCGCGCGCAGGGTGCGCAGCGTCTCGGCGGTGTAGGCGCGCACCGTGCGCGCCAGGGTCGGCAGGTCCTGCCCGGCCCACGCCGCGGGCGTGGTCTGGTGCGCCGGGTCGGCCCAGAAGTCGGAGCAGTGCAGGTCCACCAGGACCTTCATGCCCGCCCGCTTCGCGCGCAGCGCCAGCTCGACGGTGGAGGCGGTGCCGCTGTACCCGGCGGGCGGGTCCACCCACACGCGCAGCCGCACCCAGTTCGCGCCGTGCGAGCGCAGCAGCTGCTCGGCGGGGCGGGCCCGGCCGCGCTCGTCGAGGTAGCGCGCGCCCGCGGCCTCGCTCTGCAGCAGGAAGGACAGGTCCGCGCCGCGCACGGCCAGGCCCGGGCCGCCGCCGGGACCGCCGGCGGGTTCCGCGGCGGCGGCCGACGGTGCCGCGGCCAGGGCCGCGGCGGCGACGGGCGTGCCGGCCAGCGCGGCCAGCAGGCTGCGCCGGCGCAGGTGCCCGGTGGGCGGGGTGGGGGAGGTGGTGCCGGTCATGGCGCTCCTTCGCGTCACGAGGGGTAGGGGGGAGGGGGCGGTGGTCCCGCCCCTCCGGTCAGCCCGCGGGGGCGGGCTCGGTCCAGGTCGCCGCGTCGACGACCCGCACCGCGTCCACGGTGCCGAGCTGCTTGTCCGCGCCGGCCAGGCGGGCGGCGGCGTCGGCGGGCAGGTGCACGGGGGCGCCGACGGCCAGCGGCAGCAGGTGCAGCACCACCTCGCTGCCGGCACCCGCCCCGGCGTCGCGCAGGGACACCGTCCAGCGCGAGCCGTCCCAGAACCGGTCGGTGACGGCGCGCCCGTCCACGCGCAGCTCGGCGACGTCACCGGCCCAGTCCACGTGCAGCAGCGGGTCGCGGCCCGGCTCGCCCGCCCACGCGGGCAGGTGCAGGCGCAGCACCGCGGCGTGCTCGTCGAAGGCGGCCGGGGAGGGCGCCGAGGCGCGCCCGTCGAGCTCGCCGTGCAGCACGGGCACGGTGGCCGACGCCTCGCGCAGGGCGCTCACGGGGACCTCCTCCTGCCGGGCGGCGGGGCCGGTGCGCCGCAGCGGCAGCGCGGTGAACGCCCGCGCGGCCGGGTCGTAGGCGCGCACACCGGGCTCCCCGCCGCCGGCGCGGCAGGTGACGGCGCCGTCGGCGCCCCAGGCCAGCGGCGCCGCCGAGAGCAGCAGGCGCCGGGCGGTGCCGGTGGTGCCGGGCTCGACGACCCAGCTCTGCCGCGCGGCGGCGGCGGGCAGCACCAGCAGGTCCAGCGCGCCGCGCGGTCCGCGCACCCGCAGGGGCTGCTCACCGGGCTCGACGTCGTGCACGAGCACGCCCTCGTGGGCGCGCCCGGGCAGCACCTCGCCGTCGGGGGCCTGCACCGAGGTGCCGGCCGGGACGGCGACCTCGCAGGGCACGCCCTGCTCGGCGGTGAGCACCAGGACCGGCACCCGCCCGGGCAGCACCGTCAGGGCCGAGGCGGTGGCCCACTCCAGGCGCGCGCCGCCCAGCTCCAGGCGGAACGGCCAGCGCGCCAGCGTCCCGGCCGGCACCGGCACCGGGCGCGAGGGCAGCACGAGCGGTTCGCGGGCGCCCACGCGCACGGCGAAGCGCGCGCCGGGGTGGCCCGGCAGCGGCACGTGCGGCTGGTGCCAGGAGACGAAGAGGAACCCGTCGCCGCGCTCGGCGTCGGCGCGCACGGCCCAGCGCAGCGTCGCGGTGTCCTGCACGCCGGCCGGGCGCACCTCGGGCAGCGAGGAGGGCATGTCCGCCAGGCGCTCGCCGAACGCGGCGAGGAAGGCGTGCTGGCGGCGCAGCTCGGCGTGGCTGGGCGCCAGGGTCCCCGCCTCGCCCACGGGGGCGTGGAAGTCGTAGCCCAGGCGGGGCACGTCGTTGGGGTAGCCGGTGGCGTGCGACTCGTGCGTGCCACCGCCGCCGTCGGGGCCGCCGCCGGTGCCGGCGGGGTTGGTGCCGCCGGCGTACATGTAGTAGCCCTGCCAGGCCGAGCCGTTGCCGATCTTGCAGTGGGCCACGGCGGCCACGTCGAGGGCGGCCGGGCGGGGGCGGCGGTGGTAGGCGGTGGCCATGCCGCCGCCGAGCTCGCAGGTGGCCGGCGGGAAGAGCGCGGAGGGGCTGCGCGGCACCTGGTCCGCGGTGCCGGCCGGGCCGGCGGTGCCGGTGCGGGCGCGCACGTCGGCGCCGATGCCGGGGTCGTCCCACACGTGGGAGAAGAAGAAGTGCTCGCGGAAGGTGGGGTCCCAGGGGGCGTCGGCGTCCACCCAGAACCCGTCGCCGTACCCGCCGTACAGGGGCAGGACCTCGCCCTCGGGCAGCTGCGCGCTGCCCCAGGCGGTGGCGGTCCACAGCGGGGCGCCGATGCCGGCCTCGCGGGCCAGGCGCTTGAGGGTCAGCAGGTGCTGCGGCTGGTCGTACAGCTCGTTGTCGAGCTGGACCGCCAGCACCGGCCCGCCCTGCGCGCGGGCGCGCCCGCCCAGGGCGGCGCCGACGCGGCCGAACCACTCGCGCACCAGCTCCAGGTAGCCGGGGTCGTCGGTGCGGTGCGCCACGTCCGCGGCCTGCACCCAGTCGGGGAAGCCGCCGTTGCGGGTCTCGCCGTGCACCCACGGGCCGATGCGCAGCACCACGTCCAGGCCGGTGCGCGCGCACTCGTCGACGAAGGCGGCCAGGTCCAGGCCCCCGGTGAAGTCGGCGCGGCCGCGCTCGGGCTCGTGGTGCAGCCAGACGACGTACGTGGACACGACGGTGACGCCGCCGGCGCGCACCGCGCGCAGCCGCTCGGCCCAGCGCTCGCGCGGGACGCGGCTGTAGTGCACCTCGCCGGAGACCGGCACGAAGGGGCGCCCGTCGCGCTCGAGCCACCGGTCCGTCAGGCCCAGCCCGGGGCGGCGGTCCTCCTCGTTCGCCATCCGCGGGCGCACCGGGGGCGTCGCCCAGGGGTGGTGCACGAGGGCGAGGGGCGCGGTGGCGCCGGTGGCGGGGGGTGGCGTGGGCACGGGAGTCCTTCCGGGGCGTCGTCGCCGGCCGTGGCGGGGGACCCGCCGGACCGTGGGCTGCCACCGTGGCTGTGATCGGTCACAGGGCAGTGGTGGCACGGTAACCGCGGTGCAGCAGCGCTGTCGAGGGGCCGGCGGGTGACTTGACAACCGGGCCCGCGGCGCCGACTGTAACCGGTCACAGGCCGCCGACGCCCCGTGCGGCCCTCAGCTCACCGCGACGACGCGGCGAGGTCGATCGAGGAGGATCAGTGCGTTCGAAGCCGATGTCCCGCGCCGGCCGGCAGCCCGCGAGCAGCGCCCCCGCGTCCCGTCCCAGCCGCCGGCGCACCCTGGCCGCGGTCGCCGCCGCGAGCCTGCTGCTGGCCGCCGGCTGCAGCGGCGGCGGGGACGCCGGCACCGGCGGAGGCGGCGACGGCCCCGTGGAGCTCACCTTCTGGACCTGGGCGCCGAACATGGAGCAGGTCGTGCAGACCTGGAACGAGACCCACCCGGACGTCCAGGTCACCGTCAACAAGCAGGACGGCGGCGACGCGGCGGTCACCAAGCTGCTCACCGCCGTCAAGGCCGGCAGCGGCGCCCCGGACCTCATGCAGGCCGAGTACCAGAAGATCCCCACCCTGGTCTCCGCCGACGCCCTGGCCGACGTCTCCGAGCACCTCGGCGACGACGTGGCCGGCGCCTTCCCCGAGTCGGTGTGGAACAGCGTCACCCTCGGCTCCGACGCGGTGTACGCCGTGCCGCAGGACTCCGGGCCGATGGTGTTCGTCTACCGCGCCGACCTCTTCGAGCAGCACGGCATCGCCGTGCCCACCACCTGGGCCGAGTACGCCGACGCCGCCCGCAGGGTCCACGCCACCGACCCGGCGACGTTCCTCGGCACGTTCTCCGCCAACGACCCCGGCTGGTTCGCCGGCCTGGCCCAGCAGGCCGGGGCCTCCTGGTGGGGCGTGGACGGGGAGGCGTGGAGCGTCGACGTCGACTCCGAGGCGACCCGGCGGGTCGCCTCCTACTGGGGCGGCCTCGTCGAGGAGGGCGTCATCGACAACACCCCCATGTACACGCCCGAGTGGAACGCCGCCCTCAACGACGGCAGCCAGGTCGGCTGGATCGGCGCCGTGTGGTCCCCGGCCGTGCTGGAGGGCATCACCCCCGACACCGCCGGGAAGTGGGCCGCCGCTCCGCTGCCGCAGTGGGACGCCGCCGCCCCCGCCGGCGGCAACTGGGGCGGCTCGGCCACCGGCGTCACCACGCAGTCCGAGCACCCCGAGCAGGCCGCGGAGTTCGCGCGGTGGCTGAACACCGACCCCGCGGCCGTCGAGGCCCTGGCCGACGTGTCCGGGGTGTACCCCGCCGCCACCGAGGCCGCCGCACAGGCGCTCACCGACCCGCCGGCGTTCATCTCCAACCAGCCCGACTTCTACGACGTCGTCGGCCGGGTGGCGCGGACCACCAACGACTTCACCTACGGTCCCAACGTCAACGTCGCCTACAGCGCCTACACCGACGCCTTCGGCGCCGCCGCCGAGCAGCGCAGCGCCGCCGCGTTCACCGCCGCCCTGGCGAGCATCCAGGAGACCACCGTGGACGACCTGGAGAACACCGGCTTCACCGTCGCGAAGTGACCGACCGCGGTGCGGCGCGCCGCCGCGCGCC
>NZ_JBJLSG010000115.1:0-15744 GCF_050871925.1 Kineococcus gurbantunggutensis | reverse complement strand
CCCCACCCCTGCCCGGGGTGGGGCCCTCCGTCGTGCCGGGGCGGGTGTCAGGCCGACTTCTCGCGCCGCTCCCGGCTGCCCTTGCGCGCCGGCGCCTCGCGGGGCACCAGGGTCGGGTTGACGTTCTTCAGCACGACCTCGCGGGTGACCACCACGCGGGCGATGTCGTCGCGGCTGGGCACGTCGAACATGACCGGCAGCAGGACCTCCTCGATGATCGCGCGCAGGCCGCGGGCGCCGGTGCCGCGCAGGATCGCCTGGTCGGCCACGGCCTCCAGAGCGTCCGGGGTGAACTCCAGCTCCACGCCGTCCAGCTCGAACATGCGCTGGTACTGCTTGGCCAAGGCGTTGCGCGGCTCGGTGAGGATGCGCACCAGCGCTTCGCGGTCCAGGTTCTCCACCGAGGTGATCACCGGCAGGCGGCCGATGAACTCGGGGATGAGCCCGAACTTCATCAGGTCCTCGGGCATGACGTCGCCGAAGGCGGGCTCGGTGGCCGCGGCGCTGGTGGAGCGCAGCTGCGCGCCGAACCCGAGGCCCTGCTTGCCCGAGCGGGACTCGATGATGCGGTCCAGGCCGGCGAAGGCGCCGCCCACGATGAACAGCACGTTCGTCGTGTCGATCTGGATGAACTCCTGGTGCGGGTGCTTGCGCCCGCCCTGCGGCGGCACGCTCGCCGTGGTGCCCTCGAGGATCTTCAGCAGCGCCTGCTGCACGCCCTCGCCGGAGACGTCCCGGGTGATCGAGGGGTTCTCCGACTTGCGGGCGATCTTGTCGACCTCGTCGATGTAGATGATGCCCGTCTCGGCCTTCTTGACGTCGTAGTCGGCGGCCTGGATGAGCTTGAGGAGGATGTTCTCCACGTCCTCGCCCACGTAGCCGGCCTCCGTCAGGGCCGTGGCGTCGGCGATGGCGAAGGGCACGTTGAGCATCTTCGCCAGCGTCTGCGCGAGGTAGGTCTTGCCGCAGCCGGTGGGGCCGATGAGCAGGATGTTCGACTTGGAGATCTCGACGGCGTCGTCGCGACCCTTGGTCGGCTCCCCCACCTGGATGCGCTTGTAGTGGTTGTACACGGCCACCGCCAGCGACTTCTTCGCGGACGACTGGCCGATGACGTACTGGTCCAGGAACTCGAAGATCTCGCGGGGCTTGGGCAGCTCCACCAGGCCCAGGTCGTTGGCCTCGGCGAGCTCCTCCTCGATGATCTCGTTGCAGAGGTCGATGCACTCGTCGCAGATGTAGACGCCGGGGCCCGCGATGAGCTTCTTGACCTGCTTCTGGCTCTTTCCGCAGAAGGAGCACTTCAGCAGGTCGCCACCGTCACCGATGCGTGCCACCGACGGATTCCTCTCCTCGTCCTGCTCGACGGGTCCTGCGACCCGGCGGGAGCCGGGCCCCCGGCACCGTCACGACTCCTCCACGCTACCTGCCCGGGGAGGCTGGTGGACTCATTAGACGCCCCCGGGGGACACGGTGCCAGACCGGCCCCCCGGGACGCGCCGACGTGCGGCCTAACGGGTGGGGACGGAGGCCTTGCGCGGCTGCAGGACCTCGTCGATCAGCCCGTACTCCACGGCCTCGGCCGCGGAGAGGAACTTGTCGCGCTCGATGTCGCCGGCGATCTCCTCGGCGGTGCGCCCGGAGTGGGCGGCCAGCGTCTGCTCCAGCCAGGTGCGCATGCGCAGGATCTCGTTGGCCTGGATCTCCAGGTCCGAGGCCTGCCCGTAGCCGCCGCCGGACATGGCCGGCTGGTGGATCAGGATGCGCGAGTTGGGCAGGGCGAAGCGCTTGCCCGGCGCACCGGCGGCCAGCAGCACCGCCGCGGCCGAGGCGGCCTGGCCCATGCAGTACGTCTGGATGTCCGGACGGATGTACTGCATGGTGTCGTAGATCGCCGTCAGGGCCGTGAAGGACCCGCCGGGCGAGTTGATGTACATGATGATGTCGCGGTCGGTGTCCTGGGACTCCAGGACGATCAGCTGGGCGATGATGTCGTCCGCCGAGGCGTCGTCCACCTGCACGCCGAGGAAGATGATGCGGTCCTCGAAGAGCTTGGTGTACGGGTCCGAGCGCTTCATCCCGTAGGAGGTGCGCTCCTCGAACTGCGGGAGCACGTAGCGCGCCGAGGGCGCGAGCGCGGGGTCGAAGCGGCTGTGCTGGTCCATCGGGCGGTCTCCCATCTGGGCGGTCAGGTGCGGCGGGAGGTGCAGCGGGGAGCGGCCCGCGGGCTCACGCACCGGTGCCCCCGCCGCCCGTGACCTCGCTGGAGCGGCCCACGACGTGGTCGATGAGGCCGTACTGCTGGGCCTCCTCGGCCGTGAACCAGCGGTCGCGGTCGGAGTCCGCGGTGACCTTCTCGTAGCTCTGGCCGCTGTGCTTGGCGATGAGCTCGGCCATCTGCTTCTTGGTGAGGATGATCTGCTCGGCGAGGATCTTGATGTCGCTCGCGGAGCCGCCCAGCCCGCCCAGCGGCTGGTGCATCATGATCTTGGCGTGCGGCAGGGCCGAGCGCTTGCCCGGCGCGCCGGCGCACAGCAGGAACTGGCCCATCGAGGCCGCCAGGCCCGTGGCGATCGTCGCCACGTCCGGCTTGATGTACTGCATGGTGTCGTAGATCGACATGCCGGCGGACACCGAGCCGCCGGGCGAGTTGATGTACATGTAGATGTCGGCGTCCGGGTCCTCGGCCGCCAGCAGCAGCATCTGCGCGCAGATGGCGTTGGCCATCTCGTCGCGGACCTCCGACCCCAGCCAGATGATCCGCTGCTGCAGGAGCCGCTGGTAGACGTTGTCGTCGAGGCCCATCCCCGGCGTGCCCGGCGTCCGGGCGTGCTGCGGCGTCACCAGTCCCGGTGCGCTCAAGATCTCGCTCACGCTGTTCCCTGGCCCTCTCCTGGCGTCGACCACCCCCTCTCGGGGGGCCGGCGGGGCGTCCCGCCGATCTCGATCGACCCTAACGCGCACGCCGCGGGGGGCGAGGCGGGGCCGGGGGCTTTTCGCTGTGGGCGCACCGGCCGGCGGCCGGTGCGCCCACGGCGCGGGTCGTGCCGCGGATCAGGCCTTCGCCTGGTCCTCGCCGCCGGCGGGCTGCTCGGTGGCGACCTCGGCGGCGGCGTCGGCCGCGGCCTGCGCGTCGTCGCCCACCGGGTCGACCGTCTCGCCGGCCTCGTCGGCCGGGGCGGCGGACTCGGCGCCCTCGGCGCTCTCGTCGTCCTCGGTGCCGCCCACGAGCTCCTCCAGGTCCACGACGTTGCCCGAGGCGTCCTTGACGGTCGCCTGCTCCATGGCCACCGCCAGCGCCTTGCGGCGGCGGACCTCGGAGACCATGGCGGGCACCTGGCCGGCCTGGTCCACCATCTGCACGAACTGGTTGGGGTCCATGCCGTACTGCTGGGCCTGGCCCACCAGGTACTCCAGCAGCTCCTCCTGCGCCACGCCGACCTCCTCGCGCTCGGCGAGGGCGTCCAGCAGCAGCTGGCTGCGCAGCGCGGCGCGGGTGCTCTCGTCGATCTCGGCGCGGTGCTCGGCGTCCTCCAGGCGGTTCTCCCGCTCCAGGTGGGTGTGGATCTCGGCTTCCACGAGGGACTCGGGCACCGGGACCTCGACCAGCTCCAGCAGCTTCTCCAGGACGCGGTCGCGCGCCTGCAGGCCCTGCTCGAACTTCTTGGACTGCTCCACCTGGCCGCGCAGGTCCGCGCGCAGCTCCTCGAGGGTGTCGAACTCGCTGGCCAGCTGCGCGAAGTCGTCGTCGGCCTCGGGCAGCACGCGCTCCTTGACGGACTGCACCGTCACGGTGATCTGGGCGTCCTGGCCCTTGCGGTCCCCGCCGGCCAGGGGCGCGGTGAAGGTGGTGCTCCCCCCCGCGCTCAGCCCGGTCACGGCCTCGTCCAGGCCCTCGATCATGTTGCCCTGGCCGACCTGGTACGAGATGCCCTTGGCGGTCTCGATCTCCTCGCCGTCGATCTCGGCGCGCAGGTCCAGGGACAGGAAGTCGCCGTCGCCGACGGCGCGGTCCACGCCGGTCAGGGTGCCGAAGCGCTCGCGCAGCGAGGTCAGGCGGGCCTCGACGTCCTCGTCCGCGACGGTCACGTCGTCGACGGAGACCTCCACGGAGCCCAGCTCGGGCAGCTCCAGCGTCGGGCGCACGTCGACCTCGACGGAGAACTTCAGGTCGCCGCCGGTCCTGGGGTCCGGGGCCTGGGAGACGTCCACGGTGGGCTGGCCCAGCGGGCGCAGGTCCTTCTCCTCCACGGCGCGCTGGTAGAACTTCGGCAGCGCGTCGTTGACGGCCTCCTCCAGCACCGCGGCGCGCCCGAAGCGCTGGTCGATCACGCGCGCGGGGACCTTGCCCTTGCGGAAGCCCGGCACCTGCACCTGGCCCGCGATGGACTTGTAGGCGGCGTCGAGGCTCGGCTTCAGCTCGTCGTAGCCGACCTCGACGGTCAGCTTCACCCGGGTCGGGTTGAGGGTCTCGACGTCGCTCTTCACAGCGGGGTTCTCCTGGGGTCTCTCCGCGCCGGGCGGAGGTCGTGGTCAGGCGTGCGGTGCTCCGGGGGTGCCCCGGCGCACCGCGGAAGCCTAGCCGTCCGCGCCGGGGCGTCGTCCCGCCCGAGGGGCGCGGCACGGCCGCGCCCCTCGGGCGGTGGTGTCGTCGGGGTACCCGGATTCGAACCGGGGGCCTTCCGCTCCCAAAGCGGACGCGCTACCAAGCTGCGCCACACCCCGCGACCCGCCGCGCGCGGCGGCGGGTACCGCACCAGGCTACCGCCGCGGACCCGTTAAGCTGGGCGACGACCGCCGCGCAGCGCCCACCGTGGCGCGGGCGGGGTCGCGCGGGCGTAGCTCAATGGTAGAGCCCTAGTCTTCCAAACTAGCTACGCGGGTTCGATTCCCGTCGCCCGCTCACCGCCCGGCCGGGCCCCCTCGGGGCCCGGCCGCGTTCGTCCCCACCGCGCTCGTCCCCGCCGCGCGCGCCAGCGCCTCCGCCTCGGCCGGGGCCAGGCGCTCGGCCACCGCCGCCAGCTGCTCGGCGCTCAGGTGCGAGGGGTTGGCGCCGACGGGCACCCGCACCACCTCCGCGCCGCGGAAGCGCGCGTCGGTGAGCAGCTCCGCGCGCGCCACCGGCTCGGCCAGCGGGCTCAGCAGCACCTCCACGGCCCCGTCCGCCGGCGCGGCCAGCACCTCCCCCGCCGCGCGCACCCCCGCCGCGGGCCCGCTGCGCCACAGCAGGACCGGCTGCCCGGGCAGCAGCAGCCCCAGCCGGTAGGTCGGGTGCACGCAGCGGCGCAGCCGGACCCCCTCGCCCGGGGCCGCGGCCGCCAGCTCGGGCACGTCGGAGGCCGTCTTCAGCAGCCAGCACGCCACGTCGCGCGCGCTCAGCCGGGGGGTCGCCACCGGCCCATCCTGCGCGCACCTCCCCCGCGCCGCCGCCCGGACCTGGCAGGCTGCCCCCGTGATCGCACGGTCGCCGGTGTCGCTGCCCGTCCACGTCGTCGTGGCCCCGGACAAGTTCAAGGGGTCCCTGACGGCCGTCGAGGTCGCCGCGCGCGTGGCGGCCGGCCTGCGGGAGGGCTTCGCGCGGGTGCTGCCGCCGCAGGACCTGCGCGTGAGCGAGGTGCCCGTCGCCGACGGCGGGGAGGGCACCGTGGACGCGGCCGTCGCCGCGGGCTGGCGCGCGGCGACCGCCGAGGTCGCCGGCCCCACCGGGCGGCCGGTGCGGGCCACCTGGGCGCGCGAGCCCGGCGGCCCGGCGGCCCTGGTGGAGCTGGCGCAGGCCTCCGGCCTGGACCGGCTGCCCGGCGGGGAGCGCCGGGCGCTGGCGGCCACCTCCCGGGGCACCGGCGAGCTGGTGCGCGCCGCGCTGGACGACGGCGCGCGCGAGGTCGTCCTGGCCGTGGGCGGCAGCGCGTGCACCGACGGCGGCGCCGGCCTGCTGGCCGCCCTGGGCGCGCGCCTGCTCGACGCCGACGGGCGCGACCTGCCCGACGGCGGCGGCGCGCTGGCGCACCTGGAGCGCGTGGACCTCACCGGCCTGGACCCGCGGGTGCGCGAGGTGCGCTGGACGCTGGCCGCCGACGTGGACAACCCCCTGCTGGGCGCGCGCGGGGCCGCGGCCGTCTTCGGCCCGCAGAAGGGCGCCGACCCGGCGCAGGTGCGGGTGCTGGACGCCGCGCTGGCGCGCCTGGCCGACGCGCTGGTGGCGGCCGGCGCCCCGGAGGCGCGCGAGGCGCCCGGGGCGGGGGCCGCCGGGGGCACCGGCCTGGTGGCGCTGGGCCTGCTGGGGGCGCGGCGCCGGCCCGGCGTCGAGGTGGTCCTGGAGCTGGTGGGCTGGGCGCGCCGCGCCGCCGGGGCGCACCTGGTCGTCACCGGCGAGGGCAGCTTCGACGAGCAGTCCCTGGGCGGCAAGACGCCCGTGGGGGTGGCCCGCGCCGCCGCCGCGGCGGGCGCGCCGGTGGTGGTCCTCAGCGGCCGGCGCGCGCTGGCGCAGGAGCGCTGGCGCGCGGCCGGCTTCGCCGACGCGCGCGCCCTCACCGACGTGGAGCCGGACACCGCCCGCTGCGTGGCGCAGGCCGGCCCGCTGCTGCAGGGCGTGGCCCGCGGCCTGGGCGCGGACCTGGCCGCCGCCGTGGCGGCCGGCGCCCCCGCGCGCCCCTGACGCGCCGGCGCGGGCTCAGGAGGGCTGGCAGGTGGGGCACCAGAACAGGTGCCGGGCGACCATCTGCTCGTGCCGCACCGGGGTGCCGCACAGCCGGCACGGCTGCCCGCCGCGGCGGTAGACGTAGAAGCGGTCCTCCTCGGGGGGCTCGCCGCGCGGGTGCGCGCGGTGCGCGGGGCGGGTGGTGACGATCCGGTTCGCGCGGACCCCGGCGCGCATGAGCCGCACGGTGTCCTCCCACAGCGCGTCCCACTCGGCGGCGGTGACCTCGCGGCCGGGGCGGTGCGGCTCCACGCCGCAGCGGAAGAGCACCTCGGCCCGGTAGATCGCGCCGATGCCCGCCACGACCTCCTGCTGCATGAGCAGCGCCCCCACGGCCACCCGCGAGCGGCGCACGACCTCGAAGGCGCGCCCCGGGTCGGCGTCGGCGCGCAGGGGGTCCTGCCCCAGGCGCGCGTGCAGGGCGGCGGCGCCGTCGGCCGTGAGGACCTCGCAGGCCGTCGGCCCGCGCAGCTCGGCCCACCCCGGCTCCCCGGACAGGCGCAGGCGCACCGCGCCGCGCGGCTCGGGCGGCTCGCCCGCGCCGAAGGCCCACTTGCCGTACAGGCCCAGGTGCACGTGCAGCAGGCGCTCGGCGCCGAAGTCGACCAGCAGGTGCTTGCCGTGCGCGTCGGTCCCGCGCACGGTGCGCCCGTCCAGCAGCGCGGCGCCCTGCGCGAAGCGGCCCTGGGGGCTGTCCACGCTCAGCCGGTGGCCGCCGAAGCGCTCGCCCAGGTCCTGGGCGAGGCGGTGGACGGTGTGCCCCTCGGGCACGCCTCAGGCGCGCGGCAGCGGCGGCAGCTCGCCGGTGCGCGCGTACTCGTCGAGCATCTCGATGCGCCGCACGTGCCGCGGGTCGTTCGAGAAGGGCGTGGCCAGGAAGGTGTCCACCAGCGCGGTGGCCTCCTCCACGGTGTGCATGCGCGCGCCGATGCCCACGCACTGCGCGTCGTTGTGCTCGCGCGCCAGGCGCGCGGTGTCCTGCGACCAGGCCAGGGCGCAGCGGATGCCGGGCACGACGTTCGCCGCGATCTGCTCGCCGTTGCCCGAGCCGCCGATGACGACGCCCAGGCTGCCGGGCTCGGCGGCCACCGCGGCGGCCGCGCGCACCACGAAGGGCGGGTAGTCGTCGGCGGCGTCGTACTCCTCCGCGCCGTGGTCGACGACGTCGTGGCCCTGCTCGCGCAGGTGCGCCACGAGGTGCTGCTTCAGCTCGAATCCGGCGTGGTCGGTGCCGATGTGGACGCGCATGGCGACAGCTTGGCAGGCCCGCCCGGCGCGGGCCCGCCGGGTCCCGGCGCGGTGCCCGCGCGGTGCCCGCGCGGTGCCGGCACGGCGCCGGCGCGGGACGGGCGCCCGCGCCGGCTCCGGGCGGGTCAGTCGAAGACGGGGCCCTGCGTGCGGGTGCGCTTGAGCTCGAAGAAGCCCGGCGTGCCGGCGACCAGGACGCAGCCGTCCCACAGCCTGCCCGCGTCCTCCCCCTTGGGCGCGGGGGTGACCACGGGGCCGAAGAAGGCCACGTCGCCGAAGGCCACGACGGGGGTGCCCACGTCCTCGCCCACGCGGCTGATGCCCTCGGTGTGCGAGGCGCGCAGCTGCGCGTCGTAGGTGCCGGTGCGCGCGGCGCCCGCCAGGTCCGCGGGCAGGCCGACCTCCTCCAGGGACTGCGCGATCACCCGGTCGAAGTCCTTGTCGCCGCCGGGGTGGATGCGGGTGCCCATCGCCGTGTACAGCGGCAGCACCACGTCCTCGCCGTGCAGCTCGCGCGCGGCGGTGACCACGCGCACCGGGCCCCAGCCGCGGTCCATGAGGTCGCGGTACTCCTGCGGCAGGTCCCGGCCCTCGTTGAGCACCGACAGGCTCATCACGTGCCAGCGCACGCTGACGTCGCGCACCTGCTCGACCTCGAGCATCCAGCGGGAGGTCATCCAGGCCCAGGGGCACAGCGGGTCGAACCAGAAGTCGGCGCGGGCGGGGGTGGTCGTCGTCATGGCGCCATCCTGCCCCGGCGTGCCGGGGGCGGCCACGGCGAGCGGGCGGCGAATCCCGCCGCCGCCGCGTCGGCGCCTCGTGGCAGAGTGACCGGTTGCTGGACGAGGGACGGCCTCCCAGCGCACCGGTGGACCGGAAGGACGTGGACGTGCCCGGCGAGAACCTGACGCGCGAGGAGGCCCGCGCCCGCGCGGACCTCGTGCAGGTCGACTCCTACGACGTGCAGCTGGACCTGACGACGGGGCCGGAGGTGTTCCGCTCGGTGACCACGGCGCGCTTCGGCGCGCGCGAGGGCGCCTCGACCTTCATCGACCTCATCAGCGCCGCCGTGCACGAGGTCACCCTCAACGGGCGCGCCCTGGACCCGGCCGCCGTCAGCGACGGCGTGCGCGTGCAGCTGGACGGCCTGGCGGAGAGCAACGAGCTGCGCGTGGTGGCCGACTGCCGGTACATGAACACCGGCGAGGGCCTGCACCGCTTCGTCGACCCCGTCGACGACGAGGTGTACCTCTACACGCAGTTCGAGGTCGCCGACTCCCGCCGGGTGTTCGCGGTCTTCGAGCAGCCGGACCTGAAGGCGGCCTTCACCTTCACCGTGACCGCCCCGGCGCACTGGCGCGTCATCTCCGGCGCGCCCGTGGCCGGCACCGACGAGGTCGAGGGCGGCAAGCGCTGGCGCTTCGAGCCGACCCCGCGCCTGGCCAGCTACGTCACCGCGATCATCGCCGGCCCGTACGAGGGCTCGGAGGACTCCCTGGTCTCCTCCGACGGGCGCACGGTCCCGCTGGGCGTGTACTGCCGCAGGTCCCTGGTGGAGCACCTCGACGCGCACAACGTCGTCGCCGCCACGAAGGCCGGTTTCGAGTTCTTCGAGCGCGAGTTCGACACCCCCTACCCGTTCGCCAAGTACGACCAGGTGTTCGTGCCGGAGTTCAACGCCGGCGCCATGGAGAACGCCGGCGCGGTCACCTTCGTGGAGAGCTACGTCTTCCGCTCCAAGGTGCCCCGGGCGACGGTGGAGCGGCGCGTGGTCACCGTGCTGCACGAGCTGGCGCACATGTGGTTCGGCGACCTGGTGACCATGCGCTGGTGGAACGACCTGTGGCTCAACGAGTCCTTCGCGGAGTTCGCCAGCACGCTGGCCGCGGCCGAGGCCACCGAGTGGACCGGCGCCTGGACGACCTTCAACTCCCTGGAGAAGTCCTGGGCCTACCGCCAGGACCAGCTGCCCACCACCCACCCGATCGTCGCCGAGATCAACGACCTCGAGGACGTCGAGGTGAACTTCGACGGCATCACCTACGCCAAGGGCGCCAGCGTCCTCAAGCAGCTCGTGGCCTACGTCGGCCGCGAGGAGTTCCTCGCCGGGGTGCGCGCCTACTTCCGCCGGCACGCCTGGGGCAACACCGAACTGGTGGACCTGCTGCGCGAGCTGGAGACCACCTCCGGCCGCGACCTGGGGGCCTGGTCGCGCGAGTGGCTGGAGACCGCCGGGGTGGCCACCCTGCGCCCGGTGCTGAGCACGGACGCCGACGGCACGATCACCTCCGCGGTGCTGCACCAGGAGGCGCCCGCCGAGCACCCGCACCTGCGCTCGCACCGCCTGGCGGTGGGCTGCTACGACCTGGTGGACGGCAGGCTGCGGCGCACCCACCGCCTGGAGGTCGACGCCGCCGGGGCGAGCACCGAGCTGACCGACCTGGTGGGGCGCCGACGCCCGGACCTGCTGCTGGTCAACGACGACGACCTCGCCTACGCCAAGATCCGCCTGGACGAGGTCTCGCTGGCGACGGCGCTGGAGCACCTGGACGCCTTCACCGAGTCGCTGCCGCGCTCGCTGGTGGCCGCGGCGCTGTGGGACATGACCCGCGACGGCGAGCTGCCCGCGCGCCGGTACGCCGAGCTGCTGCTGGGCACGCTGCTGCCGGGCGACGCCGCGCGCGCGGACTCCACCGTGGCGCTGGTGCTGCTGCGCCAGCTGTCCACCACCGTGGAGCTGTACACCGCCCCCGCGCACCGCGAGGAGGTGCAGGCCCGCACCGCCGGGGCGCTGCTGGGCATGCTGCGCGCGGCCGCGCCGGGCAGCGACGTGCAGCTGCAGTTCGCGCGGGCGTTCGCCTCCTCCGCGCGCAGCGCGGAGCACCTGGCGGTGGTGCGCGGGCTGTACGAGGGCACCGAGGTGGTCGAGGGCCTGGAGGTCGACGCGGACATGCGCTGGGCGCTGCTGACGTCGCTGGCCGCCGGCGGCGCGGTCGACGGTGCGGCCGTGGACGCCGAGCTGGCCCGCGACGCCACGGCCACCGGGCAGCGCTCGGCGGCCGCGGCCCGCGCGGCGCTGCCCACCGCCGAGGCCAAGCGCGCGGCGTGGGCCGAGGTCGTCGAGCGCGGCACGCTGCCCAACGCCGTGCAGGCCTCGGTCATCGCCGGGTTCGGGCGGGTGCACGACCAGGAGCTGCTGCGCCCGTTCGTGGAGCCGTACTTCGAGGCGCTGCGCACCGTGTGGTCCGAGCGCACCAACGAGATGGCCCAGCAGGTCGTCACCGGCCTGTACCCGCTGCTGCTGGCGGACGCGGAGCTGCTGGAGCGCACCGACCGCTGGCTGGCCGGGGCGCACGACGCCCCGCCGGCGCTGCGGCGCCTGGTGCTGGAGAACCGCGACGGCGTGGCGCGCGCGCTGCGCGCCCAGGAGCGCGACGCGCGCTGACGCGCGCGCACCGGCCGGGCCGGGCGGGGGTCCTCCCCGCCCGGCCCGTCCGCTCACAGCACCACGGCGACGGGCGGGGCGTCCTTGCGCGGGCGGCCGCGGCCGCGCTTGTAGGCCACCGGCACGCCGTCGACGAACAGCTGCCCGCCCCACACGCCGGCCGGTTCGCGCCGCTCGAGCGCACCCGCCAGGCAGGTGGCCAGCAGCGGGCACGCCGCGCACAGCGCCTTGGCGCGCTGCACCGGCTCGTGCTCCTCGGCGAAGAACAGGTCGGCCGGCGCGGTGCGGCACGGCACGGTCCCGGCCGGCGGGGACGTGCGCGGACGGGGCACGGCGCCCGTGCCGGGGACGAGGGTGAGCGCGGGCCGCGCCGCCGGGGCGGCGGGGCGGGTCGCGGGGTCGGAGGCGGGTCGGAGGCGGGCTGCGGACGGCACGCCCCGAGACTGGCCCGCGCCCCTTGCAGCCCGGTTGCACCGCGGCGGCGCCCGGCGCCGCGACCCGCAGACCGTTCGCAAGGACGCCCGGGCAGGCTGGGACCCGTCCCCGCCGCGCGGCGGGGCGCAGCGAGAGGAGACCCCCGTGCCCGAGCAGGACCCCGCCCCGGCGCCCTGGCTGCCGTCGTGGTTCCGGCACCCCACCCGCCTGGACCTGCCCACCGGGCACCACCTGCGCCCGATCCGCGAGGTCGACGTCGACCTCGACCTACCGGCGGTGCTGGGCTCGCGCGAGCGCCTGTGGTCCATCTACGGCGAGGCGTGGGGGTGGCCGCCGGAGGGGATGACCCGCGAGCAGGACCGGGTGGACCTCGCCCGCCACGAGGCCGAGATCGCCCGCCACGAGTCGTTCAACTACGCCCTGTTCGACGACGAGGAGGCCGAGCTGCTGGGCTGCGTGTACCTGGACCCCCCGGGCCGCGCGGGCGCCGACGCGGACGTGTCGTGGTGGGTGGTGGACCGGCTGGTCGGCTCCGCGCTGGAGGCGGCGCTGGACGAGCAGGTGCCGCGCTGGGTGCAGCGCGACTGGCCCTTCACCGCGCCGCGCTTCGTGGGCCGGGAGCTCACCTGGCGGCAGTGGCTGGCCCTGCCGCCGCTGCCGTGACGCCGAGGGCACCGGTGCCGCCGCCGGGTTCGCCGCCGGGTTCGCTCCCGGGCTCGCCGCCGCCCACGGCCAGGCGCACGACCTCCTCCGCGGGCAGCGCGCGCCCGGCGGCGACGGCGGCGGCGAAGCGCTCCCCGCCCAGGCGCTCGCGCAGCCGGTCGGCGGCGGCGGCCAGCTGGGCGTCGTCGCGCACGTAGAAGCCGTACACGTCGGAACCCACCGTCTCCCGGGCGGCGCGCGCCGCCCCCAGCAGCACCGCGGGCCGGGCGGCGTCGCCCCCGCCGTCGGCGGCCAGCACGACCAGGGCGTCCAGGAAGTGCGACAGGTTCGCCAGGTCGCCCACCTGCGCGGACAGCACGGTGCCCTCGTGCAGGAACCGCTCGGCGGCGCGCGGGTCGCGCGGCGCCTCGGCCTGGGCGAGGTTGAACAGCGCGACGAACGTGGTGAGCCGGTCGCCGCGGGCGCGGGAGAGCCGCAGGCCGGCCTCGAAGCGGGCGCGCGCCGGCGCTCCCCCGCCCTCGGCGCCGCCCAGGGCGGTCAGCGCGGTGCCGAGCCAGACGTTGCCCAGCGACTCCAGCCACGGCCCGTCGGAGCCGGCCGGCAGCGCCGCGGCCAGCGGCAGCGCCGCCGTGAGCCGCTCCACGGCGGTGGCGGCCTCGCCGCGCGCCAGGGCCGTGATGCCCAGCCCGGCGCTGGCGTGCGCCAGGCCCTCGGCGTCGGCGGTGGCCGCGCTCAGCTCGCGGGCGCGGCCCCACACCGCCTCGGCCTCGTGGTGCTCGCCCTGCGCGAAGAGCATCGCCCCCAGCGCCAGGTCCACCCGCACCCGCACCCGGTCCGGCAGGTGCGGCAGCCCGGCGACGGCGGAGGCGGTGCGGCGGCCCACGGCCAGGTGCCCGTGCATCCACCAGAACAGCCACAGCGCCCACACCAGCCGCCCGGCGGTCTCGCCGTCGCCGGCGGCCACGCACGCGTCGACCGCCGCCAGCGCGTTGGCGTGCTCGCGCTCCAGGCGCCGCAGCCACTGCACCTGCTCGGCGCGCTGGTAGTGCGGGGCGGCCTCCTCGGCCAGGGCCAGGTGGGCGGCGGCGTGGGCGGCGGCGGCCTCGGCCCGCTCGGCGTCGCCGAGCAGGCGCCGGGCGTGCTGCCGGGTCGGCTCGAGCACGGAGAAGCGGGCACCGTCCTCGGTGTGCTGCACGCGCACCAGGGAGTGCTCGACGAGGGTTTCCAGCGCGGGCAGGACGCCGGGGCCCTCCACGGCCTCCAGCACCGGCAGGGTCCAGCCGCCGGCGAAGACGCCCAGGCGGCGGAACAGGCGCTGCGCCGGCTCGTCGAGCAGGCCGTAGCTCCAGTCGAGCGTGGCCTGCATGGTGCGCTGGCGCTCCGGCAGGTCGCGCCGGCCGCCGGAGAGGGCCTCGTCCAGGCGCGCCAGCAGGTCGCGGGGGCCGAGGACCCGCACGCGCGCGGCGGCCAGCTCCAGGGCCAGCGGGATGCCGGCCAGCGCGGTGCACACGTCGGCGACCACGTGCACGTCCTCCTCGCGCACCCGGAAGCCGGGCACCACGTCCCGGGCGCGGTCGCAGAACAGGGTGACGGCGGCGCAGGCCAGCACCTCGCGGGGGCCGTCGGCGGCGCCGGGCAGGGCCAGCGGCTCGACGCGGTGCTCGACCTCCCCGTCCACCCGCAGCGGGGCGCGGCTGGTGACCAGGACCACCAGGTGCGGGCAGGCGCGCACCAGCTCGGCCACGTCGGCCGCGGCGTCGAGCAGGTGCTCGAAGTTGTCCAGCACCAGCAGCAGGTGCAGCGGGCGCAGGTGCTCGGCCACCGCGTCACGGGCGCCGGGGCCGCCCACCGAGCCCATCCCCACGGCCCGGGCCACCGCGGGCAGCACCGCGGCGGTGTCGTCGAGGGTGGCCAGCTGCACGAGCACCGCCCCGTCGCGGAAGCGCCCGCCGTCCGCGGCCGCGCGCCGGGCGGCGGCCAGCGCCAGCCGCGTCTTGCCCACCCCGCCGGTGCCGGTGAGGGTCACCAGGCGGGCCCCCTCGTCGACCAGCCGCTGCACCCGGGCGAGGTCGTCGTCGCGGCCCAGCAGGGCGGTGGGCGGCGCGGGCAGCGCCGGGCGCCGCACCGCGGGCACCTCCCGCGCGCCGGCCGCCGCGGGCCGCGCCCCGGCGCCGGCCGGCGCGGCGGCGGGCTCGGGCGCGTCGAGCTCGGGGTCCTGCCGCAGGACGAGCTCGTGCAGGCGCCGCAGCTGCGGGCCGGGGTCCACCCCCAGGGCGTCGGCGAGCAGCGCGCGGCCCTGCTCGTAGGCGCGCAACGCGTCGGCCTGCCGGTTGCTGCGGTACAGCGCCAGCACCAGCGAGGCGCGCAGCCCCTCGCGGAACGGCTCGGCGGCCACCAGGGCCGGCAGCCGCTCGGCCAGGCGGCGGTGCCGGCCCAGGGCCAGGTCCAGCTCGGCGGCCAGCTCCTCGGCCTCCAGCTGCTGCTCGCGCAGCCGCGCGGCCTCGTCGCGGGCGAAGCCGGCGGTCACGTCGGCGTAGGCGGGCCCGCGCCACAGCGCCAGGGCGCGCGAGACCGCCTCGCGGGCCGCGACCGGGTCCGCGGCGGCGCGCGCGGCGCCCAGCAGGCGGCGGAACTCGACGGCGTCCAGCTCACCGGGACCCAGCACCAGCCGGTACCCGGGAGCGCGCGTCTGCAGCACCCGCCAGCCGTCGGCGGGGCGCTGCGGCTCCAGGCGGCGGCGCAGCCGGGAGACGTAGCTGGGCACGGTGGAGGAGCCGGCGTCCAGGCCGCCGCCCTCCCACAGCCGGTCGGCGAGGGTGTCGGCGGAGACGACGCGGCCGGCGTCGACGGCCAGGGCCGCCAGCAGGGTGCGCAGGGACCCGCCCAGCGGCACCGGCTGCCCCGCGGTGTCCACCTCGACCGGTCCGAGCACGCGCACCGCCAGCGCCGACGTCACGCGCTGAGCCTAGGTGGCGGGCCGGGGCGGCGTGCCCGCTCCCTGCAAGCCGGTTGCAAGAGGGCGGGGTCAGGCTGGCGCCACCGGTCGGGGGGACCGGGGACGGGCGCCCGGGGGGGGAGCGTCCGGCACCCCGGGCGGACGGGCGGTCGGGGGGACCGCCCGTCCGCGCCGGGTCAGCGGTGCGCGCCCTGCGCCTCGGGGGCGCGGGGCGGCCCGGCGGCGTCGCGGGCCCGCGCCCGCCCGGCGGCCCGCCCGTCCCCCCGCACGGCGGCCACCACCACCACCACCCCCCCCCGG
>NZ_JBJLSG010000114.1:0-15779 GCF_050871925.1 Kineococcus gurbantunggutensis | reverse complement strand
GCCCGGCACCCCTGGAGGGGAGTGCCGGGCGCTCGTGCGTGCGGGGGAGGTGCGCCGGTCAGCCGAAGCGGCCCGAGATGTAGTCCTCGGTGGCCTTCTGCGAGGGGTTGGAGAAGATCGTCGAGGTGCTGTCGATCTCGACGAGCTTGCCCGGCTTGCCCACGCCGGCCAGGTTGAAGAAGCCCGTCTGGTCGGACACGCGGGCGGCCTGCTGCATGTTGTGGGTCACGATCACGATCGTGTACTCGTTCTTCAGCTCACCGATGAGGTCCTCCACCGCCAGGGTGGAGATCGGGTCCAGGGCCGAGCAGGGCTCGTCCATGAGCAGCACCGAGGGGCGGATCGCGATGGCCCGGGCGATGCACAGGCGCTGCTGCTGCCCGCCCGACAGGCCCATGCCGGGCTTGGACAGGCGGTCCTTGACCTCGTTCCACAGGTTGGCGCCGCGCAGCGAGGACTCCACGAGGTCGTCCATGTCGCTCTTCTTCATGCGCTTGGCGTTCAGCCGGACGCCGGCGGCGACGTTCTCGTAGATCGACATCGTCGGGAACGGGTTCGGGCGCTGGAAGACCATGCCGATGTGCTGGCGCACCGAGACCGGGTCCACGTCCTTGTCGTAGAGGTCCTGGCCGTCCATGACGACCTTGCCCTCCACGCGCGCGCCGGGGATGACCTCGTGCATGCGGTTCAGCGAGCGCAGGAAGGTGGACTTGCCGCAGCCGGAGGGCCCGATGAGGGCCGTCACCGCCCGCGGCTCGATGGTCATGGTGACGTTCTCCACGGCGAGGAAGTCGCCGTAGTAGATGTTCAGGTCGCTCACGTCGATGAGCTTGGCCACGTCGGCTCCTTGGTCGATCTGGTCTGGGTGCGTCGGCGGTTGCCGCTCAGCGACTGCCCTTGGGGGCGAAGAAGCGGGAGATCAGGCGGGCGAAGAGGTTCAGGGCCATCACCAGAATGATGAGGACCAGCGCCGCTGTCCAGGCGCGGTCCACGCCGGCCTGGGCCGGCACGCCCGGCTGGGTGTACTGGTAGTACGCGAAGACCGGCAGCGTCGCCATGCGCCCCTCGAAGGGGTTGAAGTTCGTGCCCACGGTCAGGCCCAGCGTCAGCAGCAGCGGGGCGGTCTCGCCGGCCACGCGGGCGATCGCCAGGGTCACGCCGGTCGCGATGCCCGAGACGCTGGTGCGCAGCACCACCTTGACGATGGTGCGCCACTTGGGCACGCCCAGGGCGTAGGCCGCCTCGCGCAGGTCGTTGGGGACCAGCTTGAGCATCTCCTCGGTGGAGCGGACCACCGTGGGGATCATCAGGACCGACAGGGCGATGGCGCCCATGAGGCCGATGCGCATCTGCGGGCCGACCACCAGCGCGAACAGCGCCACGACGAACAGGCCGGCGACGATGGAGGGGATGCCCGTCATGACGTCGACGAGGAAGGTGATGGCGCGCGCCAGGGCGGACTTCGCGCCGTACTCCACGAGGTAGACGGCCGTCAGCAGCCCGATCGGCACGGAGATCACCGCGGCGAGCAGGGTGACCACGACGGTGCCCCAGATGGCGTGCAGGCCGCCGCCGCCCTCGCCGATGACGCCCTGCATCGACCAGGTGAAGAACTGCGCGTCGAAGCGCGCGGCGCCGCGGCTGACGACGGTCCACACGACCGAGACCAGCGGGACCATGGCGATGAGGAAGGCGATGGTGACCAGCGCGGTGACCAGGCGGTCCTTGGCCTTGCGGCTGCCCTCCTTGACCCCGGAGACCACCGCGGTCAGCACCAGGTGCACCAGCGCGGCCAGGACGGCGACCGCGCCGGCGGAGGTGCCGCCGGGCAGCAGGACCGCCAGGGCGATCGCGATCGAGCCGGCGAGCACGGCCCACGGCGCCCAGCGGGGCAGCGCGGCCTTGCTCAGCGGCTGGTCGATGGCCTGCAGCGCGTCGCGCGAGGGCTGGGGGCTCTTGCCGGTGGTGGTGGTCATGCCTTCGCTCCCGAGCGCGAGACGATCCAGCGGGCGGCGAAGTTCACCAGGAAGGTGATGACGAAGAGCGCCAGGCCGCTGGCGATGAGGACGTTGGTGTCGATGCCGGTGGCCTCGGGGAAGTTCAGCGCGATGTTCGCCGCGATGGTCGAGGGGTTGGTGTTGCTGATGAGGTTGAAGGTCACGACGTTCGAGACCGACAGCACCAGCGCGACCGCCATCGTCTCGCCCAGGGCGCGCCCCAGGCCCAGCATGGCGGCGCTGACGACGCCGGAGCGGCCGTAGGGGATGACCGAGTACCTGATCATCTCCCAGCGGGTGGCGCCCAGGGCCAGGGCGGCCTCCTCGTGCAGGCGCGGGGTCTGCAGGAAGATGTCCCGGGCCAGCGCGGTGATGATCGGCAGGATCATCACGGCCAGCACCAGGCCGGCGGTGAGGATCGTGCGCCCGGAGGCCGAGGCGGGCCCGGCGAAGAGGGGGATGAACCCGAGGTTGTCCGCCAGCCACGCGTAGATGGGGATCATCGCCTGCGAGAGCACGACGATGCCCCAGATGCCGTAGACGATGCTGGGCACCGCGGCCAGCAGGTCCACCAGGTAGCCCAGGCCCTGCGCGGCGCGGCGCGGGGCGAAGTGCGAGATGAACAGGCCGATGCCCACCGAGATCGGGGTGGCCACGAGCAGGGCGATGACGGCGGCCAGGACGGTGCCGAACAGCAGCGGGCCCACGTAGGCGGTCAGGCTGCCGCCGTCGATCTCCTCGTCGGTGGTGAGGGCGGGCAGCGCCTCGTAGACCAGGAAGGCCGCCACGGCGGCGAGGACGAGCAGGATCAGGACGCCGGCACCGGTCGCGGTGCCGCGGAACAGGGCGTCCCCGCGCCTCTTGGTGCCGGTGGCGATCCCACCCCCTCCGGGGCCTCGCTCCGGCGCTCTGGTGGGTGTGCTCACCCTGGTCCTCCGTCTCGTGGGGGCCGCCCGCCGCAAGCGGGGCCGGCGGCGGCTGGTCGTGCTCGGGGTGGTGCCGGTCGTGCGAGGGGGTGGGCGGCCCGGTGGGCCGCCCACCCCGGGTGGTGCGTGCTGCGCGGCGGCTGCCGCGCGGCGGTGGCGTCAGGCGCCGATGCGGTTCAGCGACTCGCTGATCTGGCCGCGCAGCTCCTCGGAGATGGGCGCCGAGCCGGCGGCCTGGGCGGCGGCCTGCTGGCCCTCCTCGCTGACGACGTACTCCATGTAGGCCTTCACGAGCTCGCCCTGGGCGGCGTCCTCGTAGGAGGAGCACACCAGGGCGTAGGAGACCAGCGCCAGCGGGTACGCGCCGGCGGCGGTGGTGGTGTGGTCCAGCTCGATGGCGATGTCGCCCTCGGGGCGGCCCTCGGCCTCGGGGGAGGCGTCCACGGCGGCGGCGGCGCCCTCGGCGGTGGGGGCGACCCACTCGGTGCCGACCTGCACGGAGACGGTGCTCAGGTCGCCGACCTGGCTGAGGTCGGCGTAGCCGATGGAGCCCTGGGTGCCGGTGACGGCCTGGATGACGCCGGAGGTGCCCTGCGCCGCCTCGCCGCCCTGCAGCGGCCAGTCGCTGTCGGCCTCGGCGGTCCACACGGTGGGGACGACGTCGTGCAGGTAGGCGGTGAAGTTCTCGGTGGTGCCCGAGCCGTCCGAGCGGTGCACCGGGGTGATGGCGCTGGAGGGCAGCGTCACGCCGGGGTTCTCGGCGGCGATGGCCGGGTCGTTCCAGGTGGTGATGGTGCCGTTGAAGACGTTCGCGATGGTGGTCGCGGACATCTTCAGGTCCTCGACGCCCTCGAGGTTGTACGTGACGGCGATGGGGGAGACGTAGACCGGCAGGTCCATCGCGTTGCCGCCGGCGCAGCGCTCCTGCGCCTGGGTCAGCTCCTCCTCGTCCAGCACCGCGTCGGAGCCGCCGAAGGCGGTGGCGCCGTTGATGAACTGCTCGCGCCCGGCGCTGGAGCCGGCCGGGTCGTAGTTCACCGTGACGTCCGGGTTCGCGGCGTTGAAGCCGGCCGCCCACGCCTGCTGCGCGGCGGTCTGGGTGCTGGCGCCCGCGCCCGCGAGCTCGCCGCTCAGGGAGGACGTGGAGGAGTCCCCGCTGGGGGCGGACGTGCTCGGCTCGTTCTGACCGCTGCACGCCCCCAGGCCCAGGCTGATGAGCAGGGCCGCGGGGAGGGCTGCACGGCGGAGGGAACTGCGGTTCACGGATGAGGCTCGCTTTCGCTCGACGGGCGGGCGCGGAGCAGCGCCGGCCGGGGCCTGACGTGCAACGACGTTAAGCACCGGAGGTGACGCGATACCCGGTCGAACGTTAACGGCGGGTTAACGGGCAGCAGAGAGTGCACGTCGGCTCTACGACCGAGCGACGACGCTCAGGTGAACGGCCCAACGGCTCGACTCTCCGTGACGAAAACCGTACCTCCCGTGGGGCCCCGTTGTCCCGCCGTCACCCGCCCGTGACAGGTTCGTGCCGCTCCACCGCCACGACCCGCGCCTCGGCGCCGCGGCCGCTGACGTGCGCCACCAGGAACTCGCCCTTGCCCAGCTTGCGCCGCAGCGCCGCTCGCTCGCCGTCGCCGGCGCGCGCCGCCAGGTGCTCCTGCAGCTCCGGCAGCACCGGCCGGTGCGAGCACACCACCGCCCCGCGCCCGGCCGCCAGCAGGCCGTCCAGCACGCCCGCCGCCCCGGCCGGGTCCGCCGCGTGGCCGCCCTCGCTGAGCACCGCCTCCTCGCGCACCGGCCACGAGCCCGCGTCCGCCGCCGGCAGCACCGTCTGCACGCAGCGCGCCGACGGCGAGGTGACCACCGCGCGCACGTCGAAGCAGCCCAGCAGCGGCGACAGCGCGTGCGCCTGCGCGTGCCCGCGGTCCAGCAGCGGGCGCTCGGCGTCGTCCGCGCCCTCGAAGCGCTCGCGCGCCACCGCCCGCGCGTGCCGCAGCACCACCAGCGGCCAGGTGCGCACCCGCGCCGCGGCCAGCGCGTCGTCCAGCACCCGCCGGTCGTGCGGGTACGTCAGCAGCTGGCGCGCCTCCTTCACGCCGCACCAGCGGACCTCGTCCACCTCCTCGGGCGAGGGCGTGGAGGCGCTCTCGCCCGGCGCGGTGAACGCCAGCCAGTACTTCACCCGCTTGTCGCGCCCGCCGTCGACCCGGTAGCGCAGCTCCGGCAGCGGCCGGGCCAGGCGCACCCGGCAGCCGGCCTCCTCCAGCGTCTCGCGCACCGCCGCCTCCGGGTGCGTCTCGCCCGCGTCGAGCTTGCCCTTGGGCCAGGACCAGTCACGGTCGTGCCGCGGGGTGGCCGGGCGGTGCACCAGCAGCACCTGCGGCTCACCGCCGCGGCCGCGGCGCACCACGACGCACCCCGCCGCCTCGACGTCGGCGCCGGCCCCGTCCTCGCGCACCCCCGCGCGGTCCTTCACCCCGGTCGCCGTCACCGGCGGCGCGGGGACGGCCGCCTGCCGGGGCGGGTCGCGATGATGTGCTCCTGCATGTCCATCAGCGGGCGCCCCTCGGCGTCCACGTGGTGCCGGGTCCACCCGCCCTGCGCGTCCAGGTGCCAGGAGCTGGTGGCGTCGCTCATGCACTGGTCCAGCAGCTGCGAGACCTCGCGCACGTGCCGCGGGTCGCTCAGGCGCACCACGGCCTCCACCCGGCGGTCCAGGTTGCGGTGCATCATGTCCGCGCTGCCGATCATGACCACCGGGTCGCCGCCGGAGGCGAACCAGAAGATGCGGCTGTGCTCCAGGAAGCGGCCCAGGATGCTGCGCACCCGGATGTTCTCGCTCAGCCCCGGCACGCCCGGCTTCAGGGCGCAGATCCCGCGCACCACCACGTCCACCGGCACGCCCGCCTGCGAGGCGCGGTACAGCGCGTCGATCACGGCCTCGTCGACGATGGAGTTCACCTTGATGCGCACGCCCGAGGGCAGGCCCTGGCGGTGGTTGTCGATCTCGCGGTCCACGCGGTCCACCAGCCCGGTGCGCAGCGAGCGCGGCGCCACCAGCAGGCGCTTGTACGCGGTCTTGGGCGCGTACCCCGAGAGCTGGTTGAATAGCCGGGTCAGGTCCTCGCCCACCTGCGGGTCGTCGGTCAGCAGGCCCAGGTCCTCGTACAGCCGCGCGGTCTTGGGGTTGTAGTTGCCCGTGCCCACGTGGCAGTACCGGCGCAGCCCGCCGGCCTCCTGGCGCACCACCAGGCTCAGCTTCGCGTGCGTCTTCAGGCCCACCAGGCCGTACACCACGTGCACGCCCGCCTGCTCCAGCTTGCGCGCCCAGGTGATGTTCGCCTGCTCGTCGAAGCGCGCCTTGATCTCCACCAGCGCCAGCACCTGCTTGCCGGCCTCGGCGGCGTCGATGAGCGCGTCGACGATGGGGGAGTCGCCCGAGGTGCGGTACAGGGTCTGCTTGATGGCCAGCACGCGCGGGTCCGCCGCCGCCTGCTCCAGGAACGCCTGCACGCTCGTGGAGAACGAGTCGTACGGGTGGTGCAGCAGCACGTCGCGGTTGCGGATCGCGCCGAACACGTCCGAGGGCTTGGCGGTCTCCGCGCCGTCGGTGAGGTCGCGGTGGGTGCGCGCGACGAACTTGGGGTACTTCAGCTC
Organism: Kineococcus gurbantunggutensis; assembly: GCF_050871925.1. NCBI lineage: Bacteria > Bacillati > Actinomycetota > Actinomycetes > Kineosporiales > Kineosporiaceae > Kineococcus > Kineococcus gurbantunggutensis. The sequence goes on along the minus strand of NZ_JBJLSG010000114.1, from coordinate 9,199 downwards.
CGGGCGGTCGATGTCGGCGATGTCGCCCAGGCCGCGCAGGTCCAGCGGCTCGGGCAGCTCGTACACCTCCTGCTCGGACACCCCCAGCTCGCGCACCAGCAGGTCGCGCACCGTCGGGTCGATGTCCGAGGCCACCTCCAGGCGCACCGGCGGGCCGAAGCGGCGGCGCAGCAGCTCCTTCTCCAGCGCCTGCAGGAGGTTCTCCGCGTCGTCCTCCTCGACCTCGAGGTCCTCGTTGCGGGTGACGCGGAAGGTGTGGTGCTGCACGACCTCCATGCCCGGGAACAGCTGGTCCAGGTGCACCGAGATGACGTCCTCCAGCGGCACGAACCGCGCCGTGCGCGCCTCGGCGTCCTCCCCGGAGGCCACCGCGACGAACCGCGGCAGCAGCGGCGGGACCTTCACCCGCGCGAAGTGCTCCTTGTCGGTGGTGGGGTTGCGCACCACCACCGCCAGGTTCAGCGACAGCCCGGAGATGTACGGGAACGGGTGCGCGGGGTCCACCGCCAGCGGCGTGAGCACCGGGAACACCTGGTCGCGGAAGAAGCCGTGCAGGCGCACCTGCTCGTTGGTGGACAGGTCGTCCCAGTGCACCACCGTGATGCCGGCCTCGGCCAGCGCCGGGCGCACGCCCTCCAGGAACGCGTTCGCGTGCCGCTCGGTCAGCTCGTGCGCGCGCGCGGCGATGGCGTCCAGCACCTCGCGCGGCTCCAGCCCGCTGGCGGCGGTGACGGCCAGGCCGGTGGCGATGCGGCGCTTGAGCCCGGCCACGCGCACCATGAAGAACTCGTCGAGGTTGTTGGCGAAGATCGACAGGAACCGCACCCGCTCCAGCAGGTGGGTGCCCGGGTCCTCCGCCATCTCCAGCACGCGCTCGTTGAACGCCAGCCAGGACAGCTCGCGGTCGGCGAAGCGGTCCTGCGGCAGCTCCACGGGTTCGTCGGAGCGGGGGATCGCGGGCAGGGGGGCGGCAGAACCGGCCCGGGTCGTCGCCGTCATGGCACCCATCCTGCCACCGGAGCCCGCACCACCGGCCCGGCGAGGGCGCTCGTGACGGCCCGTCGACGCCGCGTCGACGCGGGGGTGAACGCAGCGGTGCGCGCGGGCGGGCCGGGGCCGTCAGCCGGCCGGCGGGACCGCCGCGGCGGCGGGCGGGGCGGCCGGGGTGCTGGCGTACTGCACGTCCACCGCCGCGCGGGTGAACCCCAGCGAGGAGTACAGCCGCACCGCCGGCGCGTTGTCGCCGTCCACGTACAGCTCGACCGCTCCCGGCGCGCCGGGCCCGGCCACCGCCCGCAGCCCGCGCACCAGCAGCGCCCGGCCCAGCCCGCGCCCGGCGGCCGAGGGGTGCACCCCCAGCACGTACAGCTCCGCGGCGTGCGGCTGCACCTTCATCCAGCAGAACCCCAGCAGCTGCCCGCCCTCCTGCGCCAGCAGCAGCACCGAGGGGTCGAACCACGGCTCCGCCTCGCGCAGCAGCAGGTCCGGCACGCCCCAGCGGCCCTGCTCCGGGTGCTGCGCGAACGCCGCCGCGTTCAGGGCCACCCACGCCTCCTCGTCGGCGCCGGGGACGAACGCGCGCACCCGCACGCCCGCCGGCAGCGCCGGCTCGGCCAGCTCCGCCAGGCCCGCCGAGGGCCGGTGCATCCGCAGCAGCTCGCGGGTGCGCACCCAGCCGGCGCCCGCGGCCAGCGCCGCCGCGGCCGGCACGTCGCCGTGCGCCCACAGCAGCACGCGCCGCCCGGCGGCCGCGCCGCCCACCGCGCGCAGCAGCGCCCGCCCGTGCCCGCGCCCGCGCAGCCGCGGGTGCACCAGCAGCTCGCCCGCCAGCTCCCGCCCGCTCCCGGCCAGCTGGGCGTAGCCGGCCAGCTCGCCGCCGGCGCGGCGCAGCAGGTGGCGCACCCCGTCCGCGCCGGTGCGCAGCCGCAGCAGCGCGTCCTCGCTCAGGGCGTCGGCGCCGTCGTGCGCGGAGGCCGCGGCGGCCAGCTCCTGCACCTGCGCGCGCAGCGGCTCCGCCAGCACCCCGCCCACCACCTCCACGGCAGCGTCCTCCGCGGCGTCCCCGGCGGAGTCCGCTCGGTCCCCGGTGCTCACGGGCGGCGCGGGGCCGCGCGCAGCGGGCGCGGCCCGCCGGCCGGGGCCGAGCCGTTCGCGCCGCCCGGGCCGTCCTGGCCGGCGTCGCGCAGGTCCGCGAAGCCCGGCGCGGCGTCCTCCGCCAGCGCCTCGGCCTCCAGCTCGCCCTCGCCGTCGCGGCCGTGGGAGACGAAGCGGTAGCCGACGTTGCGCACCGTGCCGATGGCCCCCTCGTGCTCGGCGCCCAGCTTCGCGCGCAGCCGCCGCACGTGGACGTCGACGGTGCGGGTGCCGCCGAAGTAGTCGTAGCCCCACACCTCCTGCAGGAGCTGGGCGCGGGTGAAGACGCGCCCGGGGTGCTGCGCCAGGTGCTTGAGGAGCTCGAACTCCTTGTACGTCAGGTCCAGCTGGCGCCCGCGCACCCGCGCCGAGTAGGCGGCCTCGTCGATGACCACGTCGCCCGCGCGGATCTCCCCGGCGTCGGCGCCGGGGGCGTCCTCGGCCGCGCGCCGGTTGCGCCCGGCCGCCAGCCGCAGCCGCGCGTCCAGCTCCGCGGGCCCGCAGGTGTCCAGCAGCACGTCGTCCGCGCCCCAGTCGGCGGCCACCGCGGCCATGCCGCCCTCGGTGAGCACCAGCAGCAGCGGCTGCGACAGGCCCGTGGTGCGCAGCAGCCGGCACAGCGAGCGGGCCGCGGCCAGCTCCCGGCGGCCGTCCACCAGCACGGCGTCGCAGGTGGGCTCGTCCACCAGGACCGAGGCCTCGGCGGGCAGGACGCGCACGCTGTGCGGCAGCAGCCCCAGCGCCGGCAGCACCTCCGTGGACGGGGTGAGCGCGTTGGTCAGCACGAGGATCTGGGCCACCCGGTGTCTCGCCCTCCGTCCGCCCGTCGGGGACGCCCGAGGGGCCCCGCTGGGCGGCAGTTTAACGGGCCACCAACCCTCTCCGGTGCGGACCGGGCGGGCGCCGCGCGGCGGGTGCGGGAGGATCGCGCCGTGACCACCCCCGCGACGGCGACGACCACCCTGGCCCTCGCCGCCCTCGTCGCGGTCGCCGCCTTCGCCGGTCCGATCGTGCTCGCCCTGGCCGTGGCCCTGCTCTGCGCCCTGCTGGCCGTCGGCTGGCCGGCGCTGCTGGGCCTGCCCTCCCCGCGCGGCACCACCGCCGTGGTCGCCCTCGCCGGCCTGGCCGCGGCGGTCGCGGCCGCCGCGGCGGTGCGCTCCGCCGGCGGCTCCCCGGGCACCGGCGCGCTCGGCGTGCTGCCTGCGGTGGCCGCCCTGGCGCTGCTGGGCGCCTTCGTCCACCAGCTCGCCCGCCGCGACGGCCGGCCCCGGCTGGTGGAGTCCGTCGCCGGCGCCGTCACCGGCCAGGCCCTGACCGTGCTGGCCGCCTGCTGGGTCGCGGTCCCCGCCACCTACGCCGGCCCGCCGCTGGTCCCCGTGGTGCTCGCCGCCGTCGCCGCCGCGGCCGCCGCGTGCGCCACGTCCTGGCCGCTGCGCGCGGCCGGGCCCGCGGCGCTGGCCGCCGGCGCGCTGGCCGGGTGGCTGGCCAGCGCCGCCACGGTGGCCCTGGGCGGCGCCGGGTTCGTCTCGCCGACCCGCTGGACCCTGGCCGGCCTGGTGGCCGGCGCCGGCGCCGGGCTGGCCGCCGCGGCCTGGCGGGCGCACTCCGCGCGCCTGCCCGCCGCCGGCACGCTGCCGGCGGCGTTCGCGGTGGCCGCGGTGCCGCTGGCCCTGGCCGGCGGGGGCGCCTGGCTGGTGGGGCGCCTGGTGCTGCTGTGAGCCGCCCGCGCGCGGCGTGACGCCGCCCACGCGGAGGGCCGCGCGGGCGCCCGCGCGGGTACGCTCGGTGCGTGCACGCGCTCGAAGTCTTCTTCCTCGTCCTGCTGATCGTGGTCAGCATCGTGATCGCGTGGTTCGCCGGCTTCGTGGTGTACCGCCTCTACAAGGGACAGCGCTGAGCCGTGGCCGGCGCTCCCGTCCCCCTGCGCACCGACACCCCGCTCGCCCTCGTCCCGCTCTCGTGGCTGCTGGGCCGCTGGGAGGGCGCCGGCGTGCTCGGGCACCCCGCCCGCGGTGAGGACACCCGCTTCGGGCAGGTCGTCGAGTTCTCCCACGACGGCCGCGACTTCCTGAGCTACACCTCCACCACGTGGGCGCTCGACGAGCACGGCGCGACCACCGACCCCCTCGACGTGGAGACCGGGTACTGGCGCCCGCAGCCCGTCGACCTGCAGGCCCCCGCGCCCGCCGACGGCCCGCGGCCCGTGGAGCTGGAGGTCCTGCTGGCCCACCCCACCGGCGTGGTGGAGGTCCTCGCGGGCAGGGTCACCGGCGCGCGCATCGACCTGAGCACCGACGTGGTGGCCCGCACCACCACCGCCCACGAGTACACCGCGGCCACGCGGATGTACGGCCTCGTGGAGGGCGACCTGCTGTGGGCGCTGGACGTCTCCCTCGGCGGGCACCCGATGCGCAGCTACGCCTCGGCGCGGCTGAAGCGGGTGTCCTGACGGGCGCGCCCACCCCCCTCGGCGAGGCGCTGCACGCGCGCGGGCTGCGGCTGACGCCCCAGCGCCAGCGCGTCCTGGAGGCCGTGCGCGCCCTCGGGCACGGCACGCCCGAGGAGGTCCTGGCCCACCTGCGCGCCGCCGGCGGCACGCCCGCCGTCGACGCCTCCACCGTCTACCGGGCGCTGGCGCTGCTGGAGGAGCTCGGCCTCGTGGCGCGCACCGGCCTGGACCGGCGCGCCGACTCCTTCCACCCCGTCGAGCACGGCGGCCACCTGCACCTGGTGTGCGACGGCTGCGGCTCCGTCGCCGAGGCCCCCGCGGACGCGGCCGGCGAGCTGGCCGCCGAGCTGCGCCGGCGCACCGGCTTCAGCGCCGACGTGGCCCACCTGGCGCTGCGCGGGCGCTGCGCCGCCTGCCGCCGGGACGAGCCCGGCGACGGCCCCGGCGACGGGCCCCGCGACGACCCCGAGCACCACCCCCGGGAGGGACGACCGTGAGCACCCAGACCCCCGCGAGCCCCGCCGGCGCCGGCAGCGCCGCCGCCTGGCGCTCGCCCCTGCTGGACCTGCCCGGCGCCGTGGCCGCCGAGGGCCCCGACGCCGGCGTGGCCTGGCACTACGGCGACCCCGTGGCCGAGCAGCGCGCCCTCGTGCGCGGCGAGGCGTTCGTGGACCTCTCGCACCGCGGCGTCGTGCGCGTGTCCGGCCCGGACCGGCTGAGCTGGCTGAACAGCACCACCAGCCAGGCGCTGGCTGCCCTGCCCGCCGGCACCAGCACCGAGAGCCTGGTGCTCAGCCCCACCGGGCGCGTGGAGCACGACCTGCACCTGCTCGACGACGGCACGGCCACCTGGATCACGGTCGAGCCCGGCGAGCGCGAGCCGCTCGTGGCGTGGCTGCTGCGGATGCGCTTCACGCTGCGCGTGGAGGTCGAGGACCTCACGGGGGAGTGGGCCGTGCTCGGCGAGCCCAGCCGCGAGCCCGGCGACGGCGCCGGCCCGGTGTGGGTGGACCCCTGGCCCGGCCCCGTGCCGGCCAACGAGGGCGGCACCGCCGACACCGCCAGCTATGCGGCCGTGCCCACGCCGCTGCACCCCGGTGCCGAGCGCCCCTGGCGCGAGGTGCTCGTGCCGCGCGCGGAGCTGGGCGCGCGCACCGCCGGGCGCCGCGCCGCCGGCACCTGGGCCAGCGAGGCGCTGCGCGTGGAGGCCTGGCGCCCGCGCCTGGGCCTGGAGACCGACGAGCGCTCCATCCCGCACGAGCTGGACTGGCTGCGCACCGCCGTGCACCTGCACAAGGGCTGCTACCGCGGCCAGGAGACCGTCGCGAAGGTGCACAACCTGGGCCGCCCGCCGCGGCGGCTGGTGCTGCTGCACCTGGACGGCTCCTCGCACGACCTGCCCGCCCACGGCGACGACGTCGTGCTCGCCGAGGGCCCGGGCCGCTCGGTGGGGCGCGTGACCACCGCCGCGCGCCACCACGAGCTCGGCCCGGTCGCCCTGGCCGTGGTCAAGCGCTCGGTGCCCGTGGACGCCCCGCTGTTCGCGGTGGCCGGCTCCGCCGCCGGCGACCAGCACCGCCGCCTCGCCGCCGCGCAGGAGGTCGTCGTCGCCCCCTGAGGGGGTGCGGGGGCCTATCCTCGAAACCGCGCACGCACAGTGGCGCGCTGATCGCCCAGAGCGATGAGTCTGATCGGGGGAGCGGAGGCCGGCATGGACGAGGAGCACGTCAGCGGGTACCAGCAGGGCGGGCGGCGAGCGCTCGACAGGGTCCTCGCGCCGGATTTCGCGGCCGACCTGCGCACCATCGATCTGACCGAGCTGCGCGAGCGGCGCGCGCTGGCCGAGCAGGAGGAGGCCGACCTCTCCTACGCCCGCCGGCTGCTGCAGGGGCGCCTGGACCTGCTGGGCGCGGAGCTGCAGCAGCGCTCCGGCGCCGACGGCGGCACGGACGTCTCCGCCGCCCGCAGCGACGCCGAGCTGGTCGCCCGGCTCACCGACGTCCTGGCCGACCCCCGCCGCACCAACCACGGCATGGGCCGGCACACCACCGTGCAGCCCAGCCGCGTCGGCGAGCACCGGCGCCGCGCCGAGGCCGCCGTCGCCGACCCGCACCTGTCGGACCTGACGGCGATGGACGAGGAGCAGCTCGCCGCCGCCCGCGAGCGCCTGCTGGGCCTGGAGCGGGAGCTGTCCGGCGACCGGCACCGCGTGCAGGAGGTCATGGACGCCTGCACCGACGAGATCACCCGCCGCTACCGCGACGGGATCGCCTCCGTGGAGGACGCGCTGCCCGGCACGCGCTGACGTCAGCCCGGTGCGCCCGGTCCCCCGTCGCGGGGGACCGGGCGCACCGGCGTCAGCCCAGGGCGCGCAGCAGCGCGCGCAGGTGGGCGTCCAGGTCGGCGCGCGCGCCGTCGCCGAGGGCGGCGGTGGCGCGGCGCTCGGCGTCCAGCACCGCCGGCAGCAGGCGGTCGACCAGGTCGGTGCCCTCGCCGGTCAGCGCCAGGCGGCTGACCCGGCCGTCGCGCGGGTCCGGGGTGCGCTGCAGGTACCCGCGCGCGGTCAGGTGCTCCAGCCGCTTGGTGGTCGCCGCCCCCGAGGCGAGCGTGGCGGCGGTGACGCCGGTGGGCGTCAGCGGCGAGCGGGCCCGGCGCAGCGCGCACAGCACGTCGAACTCCGCGCGGGTCAGGCCGTGCTCGCGCACGACCTCCTCGGCGGCGCGGCCCACCGCGGCGGCCACCATGCGCAGCCGCCCGGCCACCGCCATGGGGGTGGTGTCCAGGTCCGGGTGGACCCGGGCCCACTCGGCGCGGGCGCGGTCCACCGCGTCGCCCGGGGACCCGGCGGGCGGCTCGCCGGCGGCGGGGCGCTCCGCGGCGCGGGGGTCAGCGGTGTCCTGCACCCGGCGAGGGTAGCCGCCGGCCGAAGTGCTTCACGGGTGTAACACCCGTTAAACTGTTCTCGTGCCCACCGCCGCCCTCGCCCACCTGACCCGCTCCGCGCGCGGGTGGCGCCGGGTGGCGCCCGGCCCGCACCCGTGGTGGGCCGCCTGCGCCGCAGCGCTGTCCACCGCCGTGCCGCTGGGCGTCGTGCTCGCCGCCGGCACCACCGTCCTCGCCGCGCCCGCCGCCTTCGGCGCCATGGCCGGCCTGTACGGGCGCGCCGAGCCCTACGCGCTGCGCGCGCGCACCCAGGCCGCCGCCGGGCTGGCCATGACCATCGCCCTGCTCGCCGGCGCGCTCGGCGGGGCCGCCGGGCGCGCCCTGCCCGTGCACGGCTGGGCCGCCGAGGTCGTCCCCGCCCTCGTCGTCGCCGCCGTCGCGCTGCTGGCCAAGCTCGTCAGCGACGCCGTGCGCACCGGCCCGCCGGCCGGCCTGATGCCCGTCTTCGCCGCGGGCACCCTCGCGCACGTCCCGCTCGCCCCCGCCGACCTGCCCGCCGCGGCCCTCGCCGCGCTCTCCTCGGCCGCCTTCGCCGTCGCCGTCTCCGCCGCCCCCGGCCTGCTGCGGCCCGACGGGCCCGAGCGCGACGCCGTCGCCGGCGCGGTCGCCGCCGTCCTGGACGCCACCACCACCACCGCCCCCGCCGCCCCCGCCGGTGCCGCGAGCGCCGGCGAGCGCGGCCGGGCGGCCCTGGCCGTGCACCGCGCCTGGGGCGTGCTGGCCCCCGGCGCGGCCCGCACCGCCCCGGACCCGGCCAGCCCCGCGCGCTGGCTCGCGCACGCCGAGCGCCTCCTGCACGCCGCCGGCGCCCCGGCCGGCGGGCCCCGCGCCGCCGACCTCGACGCCGCGCGCGCCGCGCTGCCCCTGCTGCGCGGGCGCGCCGCGCCGCCCCCGGTGCCCGAGCGCGCCGGCGACCGCGCCGAGGTGCTCGGGCACCGCAGCGTCCCGCGGGCGCGGGTGCGGGCCGTCGGTGCCGCGCTGCGCCCGGCCTCGGTGCTGCACGCCCCCGCCCTGCGCGTGGGCCTGGCCTGCGCGCTCAGCGCCGTGCTGGCCGCCGCGGCCGGGCTGGGGCACACCTACTGGGCGGCGGTGGCCGCCGCCGCGGTCCTGCAGTCGCCCTCCGCCGGCGTCACCGCCCGGCGCGCCGTGCAGCGCGCCGCCGGCACCCTCGCCGGCCTGCTGCTGGCCGCGCTGCTGGTGCCGCTGGCCGGCGGCGACGCGCCGCTGTGGGCGCTCACCGTCGCCTGCACGCTGCTGGTGGAGCTGCTCATGCCCCGCAACACGGCCCTGGGCACCGTGCCCGTCACCGTGCTGTCGCTGCTGCTGACCCGGCTCGGCGGCGGCGGCGCCACCCTCGCCGGGCTGGTCGGCGACCGCTCCCTGGACACCCTGCTGGGCGTCGCCGCCGGCGTCCTGGTCGCCGTGGCAGTGCGCAACCGGCACGCCGGCACCCACCTGGAGCGGGCCCTGGGCGCGGTGGGGCGCTCGGCCGCCGGCGCGGACCCCGCCGCCCTGCGCCGCGACCTGGCCGTCCTGCGCGACGCCCACGACGTCCTCGCCGACGACTCCTGGGGCCGGCGCGCCGGGGGGGGGGGGGGGGGGGGGGGGGGGGGGGGGGGGGGGGGGGGGGCGGGGGGGGGGGGGGGGGGGGGGGGGGGGGGGGGGGGGGGGGGG
>NZ_JBJLSG010000113.1:0-15885 GCF_050871925.1 Kineococcus gurbantunggutensis | reverse complement strand
CAGGGGTCCCGGTGCCGGCGCCGCGGCGGGGTGCGGTCCGTCAGCGCTCGCGCTCGCCGGCGCGGGCGCGCCGGGCGCCGCCCCCGCCGTGCGCGTCGCCGTGGACGTCGCCGTGGACGTCGCCGTGGACGTCGTCGCGGGCGTCGTCGGCGCGCTCGCCGGGGTGGGCGGGCGGCAGGGCCGCGTCGCCGGCCGCACCGGCCGGGCCACGGTCGCCGTGCCCGTCGTGCCCGTCGTGCCCGTCGTGCCCGTCGTAGCCGTCGTGGCCGTCGTGGCCGTGCCCCTCGGGGGCCGGCTTGCGCAGGCTCAGCACGATCGCCAGCGTCAGCGACACGATGATCACCCCGAGGCTGACGTACGTCGGGATGTGCGGGATCGCCGGGCTGATGACCTCGTGGCCGGCCTGGAAGAACAGCTTCACGCCGATGAAGGCCAGGATGAACGCCAGCGCCTTGGACAGCAGGTGGAAGCGCTCCAGCAAGCCCGAGAGCAGGAAGTACAGGGCGCGCAGGCCCAGGATCGCGAAGGCGTTCGAGGAGTACACGATGAACGGGTCGCTGGTGACGGCCAGGACGGCCGGGACGCTGTCGACGGCGAAGAGCAGGTCGGCGGCCTCGATGGCGGCCACGACCGCCAGCAGCGGGGTGCCGTAGCGCTTGCCGGCCTCCTTGACGAAGAACTTCTGCCCGTGCAGCTCGTCCTTCATGGGCACGAAGCGCTTGAGCAGGCGGACCCCGAAGTTCTGCGAGGGGTCCATGTCCGCGCTCTCGTCCTTGAGCATCTTCCAGGCCGACCACAGCAGGATCGCGCCGAAGACGAACAGGATCGCGGTGAAGCGCTCGACCACGGCCACGCCCAGGGCCAGGAAGATGCCGCGGAAGACCAGGGCGCCGAAGACGCCGAAGAACAGCACGCGGTGCTGGTACTCGCGCGGGACCTTGAAGTACCCGAAGATCAGCGCGAAGACGAAGAGGTTGTCGACGGACAGGCTCTTCTCGAGCAACCAGGCCGTCGTGTACGCGGTGCCGGCCTCGGCGCCGTAGGCGATGAAGATGACCGCGCCGAAGACCAGCGCGATGGCGACCCAGATCCCGCTCCAGATCCCCGCTTCCTTGAAGCTGATGACGTGCGCGCCGCGGTGGCCCAGCAGGTCCACCAGGAGCATGACGACGACGATCGCGGCGAACGCCACCCAGGCCCACACGGGGACGTCGAGGTTCAGGTCCACTGCTCACCTCCCTGTTCGTCGGAGACGACGGACGTCGCTCCTCCCCTCCATCGTGCGGCCCGCGAGCGTGCTGAGCCGCGTCGAGAGGCGGACGACCTCTCCCCCTCTTCGTTGCCGGACCCCGGCAACGGCGGGGGGAGCGGCTCACTCCTCCGCGTCGTCCGGCCAGCCCAGGGCGCGCGCGGCCAGCACGGCGGCCTGCAGGGCGAAGCGGCCCGAGGCCTCGGCGGGGTCGGCGCCGGTGAGGTCGCGCAGGCGCGCCAGGCGGTACGTCACCGCCCGCACGGACAGGTGCAGGCGGCGCGCGGCCCCCGTGGCGTTGCCGCCGGCCTCCAGGTAGGCCTCCACGGTGCGCAGGTACGGCTCCGGTCCCCCGCGCACCCCGCGCAGCGGCTCCAGCAGGGTGCGCACCAGGTCGCGGGCGGCGGTGCGGTCGCGCAGCAGCACCTCGTGCACAACGAGGTCGGCGGTGTCGGCGACCGGGTCGCGCCAGTCCAGGCGGCGGGCCAGCTCCAGCGCCCGGCGGGCCTGCTCGTAGGACTGCACCACCGCGCCGGCGCCGGTGCCCGGGCGCCCCACGCCGGCGCGCCAGCCCGTGCGGGCGGGCGGGCCGAGCACGGCGCGCACCGTGTCCAGGACCTCGCGCACCGCCTCGCGGTCGGGGGCGGCGGAGACGACGACGACGGCGCCGTCCTTGGTGGCCACGAGGGCGTCGGCGTCGGCGGCGGCGCCCTGCAGGCGGCGCTCCAGGGTGGCGATGAGGGCGGAGGCCTCGGTGTAGGCCTCCGCGGCGCGCACCACCGTCACGGTGTGCGGCGCGGCCAGGTCCAGCCCGTAGCGCTGGGCGCGGCGCACCAGGCCGGGCACGTCGGAGGTGCCGGTGAGCAGGTCGTCGACGAACTCCCGGCGGGCGGACTCCTCGCGGCGCACCAGCTGGCGGCGGGCGACCTGGTAGCCCTCGGTCAGCGCGGCCACGGCGTCGTCGGAGGCGCGCAGCAGCACCTCGCCGGCGTCGACGAGGGCGGCGGCGTCCACCGCGCGCACCGCCGCGCCGGACCCGCCGGGCCCGTCGGGGCCGCCGGGCCGGGTGGGTGCGGCGGGTGCGGTGGCGGCGGCGACGGGGGGCAGCAGGCGCCACAGGCGCCAGGCCGCGGACAGGTACAGGTCGAGCAGGGCGCGCAGGGCCACGCCGGCGCCGGCGGCGCGCTCGCCGACGAGGCGGTAGCGGTCGATGCGCTGCGCGGGCAGGCGGCGGCGGTCGAGGACGGCGGCCCAGACGGCGTCGAGGAAGTCGCCGAGCAGGTCGGGGTCCAGGCCGCCGGCGTCGGCGGCGGCGGCGCGCGCGACGGCGGCGAGGGCGTCGGCGGGCGGGGCGTCGGCGGGGGGCGGCGCACCCGGTTGCCGGTGGTCGGCAGCGGGGTGGGCGGGCACGGGGCCACTGTGCCAGGCGCGCGCCGGGCGCCGGTCCGGGCGGCGCGGCGGGCGCCGGGGTGGGCCGGGGTGCGCCGGGCGGCGCGTGTGAGGTGGGCCACGTGTCCCCCTTTCGGGGGAACCCCCCGGGCGCGCCGGGCGTCGGGGAGATCACAGCACTCGGTCACCACCAGTGACCCCGAGTGATGAGCGTCCTCTCACCGAGGTCTCACCGCGGTCTCACGGCCGCCGGTGGGGCTGGAGGCGGACCGACGGACCACGACGACGACCCGAGACGCCCGACACGAGGGTCCGCGCCCGGCGCGGACCCCGACGCCCCGAGGAGCCTGCCGTGCACGACCTGATGACCGCCGCCCGTCGCTTCCCCGAGACCGTCAGCGCCGACCCCCAGCGCTGGGCGCGCCTGTCGGCCCCCCAGGAGCCGGAGGTGCTGCTGGTGACGTGCTCGGACTCGCGCGTGGTGCCCGCGGCGGTGCTGGACGCCGGGCCCGGGCGCGTGTTCGAGCTGCGCAACGCCGGGGCGGTGGTGCCGCCGCACGTGCCCGGCCGGGCCGGCGCGGAGCAGGCGACGCTGGAGTACGCCGTGCGGGTGCTGGGCATCCGCGACGTGGTGGTGATGGGCCACTCCGGCTGCGGCGCGGTGGGCGCCCTGGTCGGGCGGGACGTGCCCGCGGTGGAGGTCCCGGAGGTGGGCGCGTGGCTGGCCCCGCTGCCGGTGCCGCGCGACGACGACACCCCCGAGCGGGAGTCGGGGGCGCCACCGCTGGCGGTGGCCGTGCAGGAGCACGTCCTGCACCAGGTGGCGGCGCTGGCCACGCACCCCGTGGTGGACGAGGGGGTGCGGGTGCACGCGTGGTTCCTGGACCTGACGCGCGGGCGGGTGCTGCGGCACGACCCGGCGGCCGGCGCCGGTCACGAGGGGTTCGTGGCGCTGTGAGCGCCGGCTCGCGGGACGGCGGCGCGGCGGGCGGCGCGGGCGGGGAGGCGGTGCCGGCGCAGCGCGCGGGCACCGGCGGCGCCGCGGGTGCGCCCGGGTCGCCGGCCGGCGGCGGCCCCGGGGCGCGGTGGCGGACGTGGCGCCCGCACGCGGCGGCGGACGTGCGCGCCTCGGTCGTGGTGTTCCTGGTGGCGCTGCCGCTGTGCGCGGGCGTCGCCGTGGCCTCCGGGGTCCCGGTGGAGCTGGGCCTGGTCACCGGCATCGTCGGCGGGGTGCTCGTGGGGGCGCTGCCGGGCAGCTCCCTGCAGGTGTCCGGCCCGGCGGCGGGCCTGACGGTGCTGGTGGCCGACATCGTGGGCTCGCAGGGCCTGCGGGCTCTGGGCGCGGTGGTGCTGCTGGCCGGGCTGCTGCAGGTGGCCCTGGGCCTGGCCCGGCTGGGCCGGTGGTTCCGCGCGGTCTCCACGGCTGTGGTGCAGGGGATGCTGGCCGGGATCGGGCTGACGCTGGTGCTGGGCCAGCTGTACCTGCTGGCGGACCGCCCCCAGCAGGGCGGGCCGCTGGAGAACCTGGCCGGCCTGCCGTCGGCGCTGGCGTCCCTGCCCGCGGACCCGGCGGCGCTGGCGGCGCTGGCGGTCGGGGTGGGCTCGCTGCTGGTGCTGCGGCTGTGGCGGCGCGCGCCGGCGCGGCTGCGGGTCGTGCCGGCGCCGCTGGTGGCCGTGCTGGTGGCCTCGCTGGTCGCGGCCGCGGCCGGGCTGGACGTGGACCGGGTGCGGGTGGAGCCGCTGCTGGAGGTGGTGGCACCGCTGACGCCGGCGGCGCTGGCGGGCCTGGAGCCGCTGGCGGTGCTGGGCGCGGCCCTGACGGTGGCGCTGATCGCCAGCGCGGAGTCGATGTTCTCCGCGGCCGCGATCGACCGGATGCACACGGGCCCGCGCACTCAGTACGACAAGGAGCTCGTCGCGCAGGGCGTGGGCAACGGCGTGTGCGGGCTGCTGGGCGCGCTGCCCATGACCGCCGTGATCGTGCGCAGCTCCGCCAACGTGGGCGCCGGGGCGCGCACGCGGGCCTCCGGGGTGCTGCACGGGGTGTGGCTGGCGCTGTTCGCGCTCGCCGCGCCGGCGGTGCTGGGGTGGGTGCCGATGGCCGCGCTGGCGGCGGTGCTGGTGCAGGCGGGCTGGAAGCTGGTGGCCGGCGTGCCCGTGCGGCGGCTGTGGCGCTCCTCGCGCAGCGAGGTGCTCATCACGGCGGCCACCGTGGCCGGGGTGCTGGCGCTGAACCTGCTGGAGGGCGTGGCGATCGGCCTGGTGCTGGCGCTGGTGAAGGCCGCGGTGCAGGCCAGCAGCCTGCGCGCGCACGTGCGCGAGGACGGCGAGGACGTGCACCTGCACGTGGAGGGCTCGGCGACGTTCGTGCGGCTGCCGCAGCTGGCGGACGCGCTGGACTCGGTGCCCGCGGGGCGCCCGGTGCACGTGCACGTGCCCGCGCCGGAGCGGCTGGACCGCGCCTGCCGGGAGGCGCTGGACAGCTTCGTGGAGCAGCGCGGCGCCCGCGGCGAGCAGGTGCGGGTGCACCACGGGTGAGCCGGGTGCGGGGGCCGCGGGAGGGGTCCGGGCGTGTGAGGCGCGTCACAGCCCCCGCCCACAGCTACGTGCCGGCGTTCGGGGTGCCGACGTGGCGGGAGGTAGTCTCACCGCCGGACGGGGCCCGCACCGCTCCTCCACACCACCCGGACCCCGTCGTCACCACCCCCGGGCTCGCGCCCCCGACCGCTCTGGACGTGCCGATCGTGCTGCTCCCCCGCCGTGCCGCTGCCGCCGCCCGCCCCGACGCCGACGGCGCCCGCGGGCGCACCCCCCGGCGGGCCGCGAGCGCGCCGGCGCGCCGGCCGGCGGCGCTGCTGGCGTTCGCGGCGCTGGGCGCCGGCTGCCTGGGGCTGGGCGGCGCCCCGGCGGCGTCGGCGGCCACGGTCGTGCCCGTGGGCCTGGGCGCCGCGGTGAGCGCCGCGCCGGCGCCCACCGCCGAGGAGCTGGAGCAGGCCCGGCGCGAGGCGGAGGCCACCCGCGCGGCCGCCGCGGCCGCGCTGCAGCAGCTGACGGGCGCGCAGGCGGCGCTGGACGCGCTGGCCGCGCAGGCCAGCGCCGCGCTGGAGCGCTACCAGACCGCCATGGAGGCCAAGGCCGCCGCCGAGGCCGAGGAGGCCGCGCAGCGCCAGCGGCTGGTGGAGGCCGAGGCCACCCTGGCCGAGGGCAAGAAGGACCTGGGCCAGTGGGCCTCGCAGGCCTACCGCGGCGGCGGCTCGCTGCAGCAGTACTCCAGCCTGGTGACCGTCCTGCAGCAGGGCCCCACGGACGAGACCGCCAGCGCGCTGGCGTCGGTCAAGCGCATCGGCGACGGGCGCAGCAGCGCGGTGAGCGCCTACCAGGAGGCGCAGCGCGTGCAGGCCGACGCCACCGCCCGCGCCGAGCAGGCCGCGGTGGAGGCGCGCACCCAGGCGGACCTGGCCGTGGCGGCCAAGCAGCAGGCCGACGCGCTGGTGGAGCAGCAGCGCACCCAGGTCGCCGAGCTGGCCGACCTGCAGGCGCGCACCAGCGGCAGCGCCCTGAGCGCCGAGCAGCGCGCGGCGAACCTGGCCACCGCCAAGCAGATCGCGGACGCCGCGGCCGCTGCCGCCGCCGCGGCCGCCGCGGGCTCGACGAGCGTGTCCGGCGGGGTGACCGGCCCGGTGGGCGAGTGCACGGGCGCCCCCACCGCCGGGTACGCCAACGGCACCATCCCGCGCTCGGCGCTGTGCCCGCTGTGGGGCGCCTCCGGCCACGTGCTGCGCGCGGACGCGGCCGAGGCGTTCAACCGGCTCAGCGAGGCGTTCGCCGCGGAGTTCGGCAAGCCGATCTCGGTGACCGACTCCTACCGCTCGCTGGCCGGGCAGATCGACGTCGCCGCCCGCAAGCCGGGCCTGGCCGCGCGGCCGGGCACCAGCCGGCACGGCCTGGGCATCGCCGTGGACCTCGGCGGCGGCGTCCAGAACGCCACGTCCGCCGAGCACACCTGGATGGACCGCAACGGGGCCCTGTACGGGTGGATCAACCCCGCGTGGGCGCAGAACCGCAGCGGCCAGTTCGAGCCGTGGCACTGGGAGTACTCCGGCTGATGGCCGCCCCCGCGCCGGCGCGCGCGGCGGTGCCGCGACCGCCGGCGCGGCACCCGTTCTGCGAGCACCCCGGCCCGCTGGCCGTCGCGCACCGCGGCTTCTCCCTCGACGGTCGCGAGAACACCCTGGACGCCTTCGAGGCGGCCGTGCGGCTGGGCTACCGCTACCTGGAGACGGACGTGCGCGCCACCGCCGACGGCCGGCTCGTGGCCTTCCACGACGAGCGGCTGGACCGCGTCAGCGACGTCTCCGGCCGGCTGGCGGACCTGCCGTGGTCGGTGGTGCGCGCCGCCCGCGTCGGCGAGGCCGCCGGCCCGGGCGGCGGGGTGCCGCTGCTGGAGGACGTCCTGGGCTCCTTCCCCGCGGCGCGCTTCAACGTCGACGTCAAGAGCGCCGCGGCGCTGGCCGGGATCGGCGGGGTGCTGAGCCGCACCGGCGCGCACGGCCGGGTGCTGCTGACCTCCTTCGGCGAGCGGCGGCGCCGGGCGGCGCTGGCCGCGGCGGGCACCGGCCCGGGCGGGAGGGCGCCGGCGACCTCGGCGAGCCTGCCGCGCACCGCGGCGGCGCTGCTGGGGGTGCGCCTGGGCGCGCCCGCGCTGGTGCGCGCCGCGCTGGGCGCGTGCGGCGGCGCGGGCGGGGTCGACGCGGTGCAGGTGCCGGTGCGCCACGGCGACCTCGGCGTCGTCTCGCAGGGGTTCGTGGACGCGGTGCACCGCGCCGGCGCGCAGGTGCACGTGTGGACCGTGGACGAGCCCGTCCAGGTGCACGCCCTGCTCGACCTGGGCGTGGACGGGATCATCACCGACCGGGCCGACCTGCTGCGCGGGGTGCTGCGGGCGCGCGGGCAGTGGGTGGGCGCGTGAGGCGGCCGTGAGGGCGCCGCGGGGGCGCGCGTGACCTCCCCGGCGCGCCCGGCCGACCCGCCGGCCGGGCCGCCCACCGGCCCGGTGGCGCTCCCGCCGGGGCTGCTGCGCGCCCGGCGCAGCTGGTACGTGTACGACTGGGCGAACTCCGCGTACGTCACCACGACCCAGACGGTGCTGTTCGCGCCCTACCTGACGGTGCTGGCGCGGCGGGCGGCGTGCGGGCCGGTCACCGAGGGGTGCACCCGCACCCTGTCGGTGCTCGGGGTGCAGGTGGCCCCCGGCTCGCTGGCGCTGTACGCCACGACGCTGGCCACGCTGCTGTCGGCGCTGCTGCTGCCGTTCGCCGGCGCGCTGGCCGACCGCGCCCGGCGCCGGCACCGCCTGCTCGGCGCCTTCGCCTGGCCCGGCGCCGCGGCCGCCACCGCGATGGTGGCCCTGGGCGGGGACCGCTGGGAGCTGGGGGTGCTGCTGGCGGTGGTGGCGACCGTGTCGCTGACCACCTCCAGCGTCGTCAACGACGCGCTGCTGTGCGACGTGGCCGCCCCGGCGGAGCGGGACGCGGTCTCCTCGCGCGGCTGGGCCGCGGGGTACCTGGCCGGCTTCCTGCTGCTGGCGCTGAACCTGGCGGTGGTCTCCTCCCCCGCCGCCCTGGGCCTGGACGACGAGGGCGCGGTGCGCGTCTCGCTGGCCTCGGCGGGCCTGTGGTGGGGGGTGTTCACCCTCGTGCCCGTGCTGGGCCTGCGGCACCTGCCGGCGCGCGCGGTCCCGGCGGGGCCGGCGGGCGACGGGCGCGGTCCGCTGGCGCCGCTGCGCCGGCTGGTGCGCACGCTGGGCGGGCTGCGCCGCTACCCGCAGGCGCTGCGGTTCCTGCTGGCCTACCTCGTCTTCAACGACGGCATCCAGACGGTGGTGGCCGCGGCGAGCGTCTACGGGCAGGAGGAGCTCGGCTTCGGCCCGGCGCAGCTGATCACCACGGTGCTGCTCGTGCAGGGCGTCGCCTTCGGCGGGGCGCTGGTCTTCGGCCGCCTGGCGCGGCGCTTCGGCGCCCAGCGCACCGTGCTCGGCGGGCTGGGGCTGTGGAGCGTGGTGGTGCTGGCCGCGTTCGCCGTGCCGCGCGGGGCGTTCGGCGCGTGGCTGGCGCTGGCGGTGCTCATCGGGCTGGTGCTGGGCGGCACGCAGGCGCTGGCGCGCTCGATGTTCAGCCGCCTGGTGCCCGTCGGGGCCGAGGCGGAGTACTTCGGGCTGTACCAGGCCGGTGAGCGCGGCACGAGCTGGCTGGGCACCCTGGTCTTCGGGCTGGTGGCGCAGCTGACCGGCTCGTACCGGCCCGCGCTGGTGGCGCTGCTGGCCTTCTTCGTCGTCGGCGCGGTGCTGCTGGCCCGGGTGGACGCGGCCGCCGGCGCGCGCGACGCCGGTCAGGTCTGAGCGCGGCGCGCCCGGCACGGCGACCGCGGGGCGGTGACCGCGGGGAGCGTGGCCCCCGCCGGGGGGACACCGCGCGCCACTGATCGGCTACGCAGAGCGACTCTCTCACTCCGCTGCGCACACGACCTCCACACGTTCGCCGCGACACGCGCGGAACAGGGGCCGGTCCGGGCGCGTTCTACCAGGCGAGTCCCCTTCCCCCCGGGTCCGCGGGAGGGCAGGGAACCGTACGTGGGGAGGTCACATGAGCGAGCGCAACCTTCGAGGGTCCCGCCTCGGGGCCGCGAGCCTGGAGAGCGAGTCGGGCGTCGAGCTGGCCGAGCGCCAGCAGATCACGTACCACTGCCCCAACGGACACACCACCGTGGTGCCCATGTCGCTGGAAGCCGACGTGCCCGCGCTGTGGGAGTGCCGCTGCGGGGCGGAGGCGCTGCGCGCCGACACCGACGCACCGGAGAAGAAGGCCGGCAAGCCCGCGCGCACGCACTGGGACATGCTCCTGGAGCGGCGCACGGTCGCCGAGCTGGAGGTGCTGCTCGACGAGCGGCTCGAGCTGCTGCGCAGCCGGGCGCTCATCAAGCGCAGCGCCTGACCCGGGCACGGGGCCGCCCAACGGCCCCGGTCCCCGGCACCCGGGGCCGGTCCACCCGCACGGGTGGGCCGGCCCTCGCGCGTGGTGGCGCTCAGCGCCGCCACCCCCGCCGGCGCCGGGGGTCCGCCGCCGGGCCCAGCGCCCGCGGCGCACCGCCCGCCGCGCCGGGACCACCCGCGGGGGAGGTGTCGTCCAGGACCTCGCCGTCGAGCACGTCGTCGACGACCTCCCCGTCCACCACCCGCCCCGCGCCGCCGGCGCCGCGCGCGCCCAGGTGGGCGCCCAGCGGCCCGTTCGGGTCCAGGCCCGCCCGGCGCAGCGCCCGCCGCACCCGCGAGCGCAGCAGCCGGGCCCCCAGCCGCCGCAGCAGCGCGCGCGAGGGCGGCAGCAGGCACAGCAGCGCCACCAGGTCGGTGAGCAGCCCCGGCAGCACCAGCAGCGCTCCCCCGACCCCCACCAGCAGCGCGTCCCCCACGCGCTCGGGCCCGGCCGCCCCGGTCCGCGCCGCGGGGCCCGCACCGGACAGCGGCCCGGCCGCCCGCAGCGCGGCCAGCGCCCGCCGGCCGGCGCGGCGCAGCACCAGCACGCCGGCGAGGGTCTCCACCAGCAGCAGCGCCAGCACCCCGGCCGAGCCCACGACGTGCGCCAGCTGCGCCAGCAGCCACACCTCCAGCGCCAGCAGCGCGGCCAGCGCCAGCAGCACCGCCAGCGCGCGCGAGGGCCGCACCCGGCGCACCGGCCGCGCACCCCGCGCCGCCCCGCCCGGGCCGGGCCCCAGCGGCAGGCTCACAGCGCCACCGGGCTGGCCGGGTCGCGCCGGCCGGCCGCACCGCCGCCGGGCCCGCCGTCATCGGGCGCACCACCGCCGGGCCCGCCGGTGCCGGGGGCACCGCCGCGGCGCCGGCCGCGCGAGCGCGCCGGGCCGGTGCGCCGCGGCCCGCGGCGGGCGGTCAGCAGCAGCAGCACCGCCGCCGTGCTCAGCGCCAGCTCCGGCGCCTGCCCCAGCCGCGTGGACAGGGTCGTCGTCGAGCGCAGGGGCACCTCGCCCTGCAGCACCGCGGTGGTGAACAGCGACGTCTCGTCGTGCGCGGCGCCGTCCGGGGTGATCAGGGCGCTGACGCCCACCGTGGAGATCTGCACCACCGCGCGCCCGGACTCCACCGCCCGCAGGCGCGACATCGCCAGCTGCTGCACGGCCTCGTCGGAGTAGCCGAAGGTGGCGTTGTTCGTCTGGACGACCAGGAACTGCGCCCCGGCGCGCACCGCCCCGCGCACCGTGTCGTCGAAGGCGACCTCGAAGCAGATGACGTCGCCCAGGCGCGCCTGCCCGCCGCCGGCCAGGGGCACCCGCAGCAGCCCCACCGCGTCGCCGTGCACGAAGTCGCGGCTGACGAGGTCGACCTTGTCGCTGAAGCGGCGGAAGAAGGAGCGGTACGGCATGTACTCCCCGAACGGGGCCGGGCGCTGCTTGACGTAGTGCCGGCCCTCCTGCCGGGCGCCCTCCAGGCCGTCGGCCGGGGTCACCAGCAGGCCGGTGTTGGAGACGTAGCGGCCCGGGCCCTCCAGCACGGAGCCGACCAGGACCGGGGCGTCCACGCCGCGCACCGCGTCCTCGATGACGCGCGCGGCGTCGGGGTTGCCGTAGGGGTCGATGTCGCTGGAGTTCTCCGGCCACAGCACCACGTCCGGGCGCGGGACGGCGCCGGAGCCGACCTGCGCGGCCAGCGCGGCGGTGGCGCGCGCGTGGTTGTCCAGCACCGCCCGCCGCTCGGCGTTGAAGTCCAGGCCGGCGGTGGGCGTGTTGCCCTGCACCGCCGCCACCCGCAGCGCGCCGTCCTCGGCGGCGGTCGGGCGGGGCACCAGCGCCCCGGCGCCGAGCACCGCGCCGGCCGCCAGCACGGCCCCCGCGGCAGGCAGCGCGCGCCGCGCGCCCCGCGGCGCGCCCGCCGGGGCGGGCAGGCGCAGCAGCGCCCGGGCGGCGGCGGCCAGCAGGGCCCCGCCCAGCGCCACCGCGAAGGTCACCGCCGCGGTGCTGCCCAGCGACGCCAGCGCCGCGGTGGGCCCGTCGGCCTGGGAGAAGGCCAGCCGCCCCCAGGGGAAGCCCTCGAAGGGGAACCGGGCGCGCGCGGCCTCCACGGCCACCCACCCGCACGCCACCGCCGGCACCCCCAGGCGCAGGCGGGCGCGCTGCAGGCGCGGCAGCAGCGCGCCCAGGACGGCGTAGAAGAGCGCGCAGACGGTCGCCAGCGCGAACCAGGGCAGCAGGCCCACGTAGGTGCCGCTCCACGCCAGGTGCGGCACGAGGAAGGCCCACCCGAAGAGCAGCCCGGCCAGCGCGCCGCGGCGGGCGCGCACGCCGCCGGTGGCCAGCGCCAGCAGCGCCACCCCCAGCGGGGCCAGCCACCACAGCCCGTCCGGCCGCAGGGCCCCGGGGAACGCGGCCCACGTGGCCACGCCGCCGCCCAGGGCCAGCACCGTCGACGCCGCGCGCGGCGGGGCCGGCGGGGCGGGGGGCGGGTCGTGGCGCACCGCTCGAGGGTACGCGAGGGGCCGGGGTGGAGAGACAGGTCGGGTCCGTCGCACCCCTCGGGCCGTCGTGCGCCCCGTCGGCTACGAGGTGCACGCCGTTGTCTAAGGACGCGCGGACCCGACCCAGCCCACTCCGGCCGGTGGTCGGCGCCCGTCGCCGCAGGTGGTGCGGCTGCGACGGCGGGAGGAGGGCGACCGGCCGGCTTCCCCGTGGTGGGCTCCCCGTCGAAGCTACTCGGCCACGACGGGCTGTCAACCGGCCGGTGACCTGCGCCGACGCGCGTCGGCGCTGGTCACGGAGCCGGCCCCGGCGCGCTCGCGCCCCCGCTCACCGGCGTGTCGCGGGCGTGTCGTCGGCGTGTCGCGGGCGTGTCGTCGGCGTGTCGCGGGCGTGTCGTCGGCGTGTCGCGGCCGGCGGCGCCTCAGCCGGTGAGCTCGTCGTGCACCAGGACCCCGTCCACGGCCGTGCGCAGGCAGCGCGGGGCGCCCGCCCCGGGCGAGAGGTCCGGCAGCCCCGGCGTGCCGGAGCGCGCGTCGGTGCTCCAGCCGGACAGGCGACGGTCGGGGGCCTGCACCACCAGGTCGCCGGCCTCCCACACCGCGTACGACGCCGGCGCCCCCGGGCGCAGCACCCCCGGGTGCCCGCGCCCGGCCAGGCGGTGCCCGCCGCGGGTGTGCGCCAGGAACGCCGCGCGCACCGAGACCGCGTGCTCCTCGCGGTGCGGGAAGGCCGCCGCCCGCACCGCCGCCCACGGGTCCAGCGGCGTCACCGGGGTGTCCGAGCCCAGCGCCAGCGGCACCCCGGCCGCGGCGAGGCGGGCCAGGGGGTGCAGGCCCGCGGCCCTCGCCGCCCCCAGCCGCTGCTCGTACGTGCCCCCCGGGCCGCCCCAGAGCGCGTCGAAGGCCGGCTGCGCGGACACGCCCACGCCCAGGCGGGCCAGCACGGCCACGACGCGCTCGTCGGCGGCCACCGCGTGCTCCACCCGGTGCCCGCGCGCGGCGACGGCCGCGGCCCCCAGCTCGTCGGCGACCTGCTCCAGCGCGTCGGCGAGCACGTCCAGGGCCGCGTCGCCGATGGCGTGGAAGGCGGCCTGCACGCCGGCGCGCGTGCAGGCGCGCAGGTGCTCGCGCACCGCGGCCGCGTCCAGGTGCAGGGTGCCGCGCCGGCCGGGCGCGTCGGCGTAGTCCTCGCGCAGGGCCGCGGTGCGCGAGCCCAGGGCGCCGTCCACCGCCAGGTCGCCGCCGACCCCGGCCAGGTGCACGCCCTCGCGGGCGCAGGCGTCCACCACCTCGCGCACCTGCTCCGCCGACGTGCACGCCAGCGCCAGGTAGGGCACCACCTCCGGCAGCGGCTCGCGGCCCTCGGCGCGCTCGGCGGCCGTGCCGACGCCGGCCAGCGCCGCCAGTCCCGCCAGGTCGCCCGGCGGGGCCAGCGCCGGGCCGGACATCTCGTGCACCGCGCCCACGCCCGCGGCGGCCGCCCGGCGCAGCGCCGCGCGCCGCGCCGCCCGCGCGGCGTCGGGGCCCAGCACCGCCCAGCGGGCCTCCAGCGCCGCGCGGTGGGCCCGGTCGTGCACCTGGCCGTCCTCGTGCCAGCCGGCCAGCCCGGCCAGGCCAGCGCGCTCGGCCAGCGCCGTGGAGACCAGGGCGCTGTGGCCGTCGACCCGGCTCAGGTGCACCGGGGCGCCGCCGGCGGCGGCGTCCAGCTCGGCGCGGGTGGGCACCGCCCGCTCCGCCCAGCGCGTCTCGTCCCACCCGGCGCCGACGACCAGGTCGCCGGGCACGCCGGTGCGCGCGGCGGCGGAGACCGCGTCGAGGACCTCGCGGGCGCTGCGCGCGCCGGAGACGTCCAGGCCGGTGGCCCGCAGCCCCGTCTCCGTCAGGTGCGCGTGCGCGTCGACGAAGGCGGGCGCCACCAGGGCGCCGTCGAGGTCGACGACCTCCTCGTCGCCGCGCGTCCAGGCGGACGCGGCCTCGTCCGGGCCGATCCACGCCACGGTGCCGCCCTCGACGAGCATCGCCGTGGCGAACGGGTCGGCGGGGCTGTACACGGCACCGCCGCGGTAGAGCCGGCGCGCGGCGGGTCGGGGTGCGTCCACCCGCGGCAGCCTAGGCACGGCGGGTGCCCGGCGCGCCGCGGGGCCGCTCGCTCGCGACCGGCCCCGCGGTGCCCGCGGCGGGGGCTCAGGCGCCCTGCTGCACCGGCGCCCGCCCCGTCGGCAGCTCGCTGACGGTGGCCGGGTCCGGGGCCTGCACGTCCACGTCGCTGCCCCAGTCGTAGTAGTCCATGCTCACCGTCGCGGTCGAGCCCTCGGCCGCGACGTCCACGACCACGCGGGCCGGGCGGTCCTCCTCGTCGACGTACAGCGTGAACGGCACGCTGCCGACCTCCGCGGCGGCCTGCTCGGCCTCGGGGGTGCGCTGCTCCGGCGGCAGCTGCTCCAGCGCCTTCGCCGGGTCGATGGTGCCCCGGTAGCCGCGGGTCTCCACCCCGCGCACCGTGACGCCGGGCACCTCGCGCACGTCGTCGGCGACCGCGCGCAGCTGCTCGATCTGGCGCGCGGGGTCCAGCGCCGAGGTGTCCAGCCCGGCCGCGCCCGCCGCGTCCAGCGGCGCGCGCAGCCACTGGCCGGGCCCGGTCAGCGGCGCGCCGGACACGTAGGCTGTGCCGTCGACCAGGCGCAGCTCGACCGGCCCGCTCGTACCAGCCCGCGCCGGCAGCGCCACGCTCGCGCTCACCGCGCCGGTGGCCGCGTCGAAGGCGCCGTCGCCGGAGAGGTTCAGGGCCCCCTCGCCGGCGGCGTCGGCGTCCACGGTGAACGAGAACTTCGCGGTGCCGGCGTCGCGGGAGCGGTCCGCGGAGGCCTGCACGACCTGGAAGGCGGTCAGCTCGGTCGCCGGCGAGGACGTGGCGACGGCCGCGCGCGAGGCCGCGTCGTCACCGCCGCCGCTGCAGGCGCCCAGCGCGAGCGCGAGCGCCGCCGTCCCGGAGCCGGCCAGCACCGCCAGTCGGCGCCGGCGCCCCTGCCGGGCGGTGCGGGTGGTGCTGTCGGTGGTGTGCACTGCGGTCCCCCTCCTCGGTCCGTGCCCCGGGCGCCGGTGCGCGCGGGGCCACTGCTCCCAGGGTGCGGCACGGCGGCGCCGACCGCGTCCCCCGCACGTCGATGTCCCCCCAGACCTCCGGAGGACCTGCACAGCGGGGTGACAGGATCCGGGCGTGCCCGACTCCCCCGCCCCCTCCGGCCCCGGCGCCGGCCCGGCCCCCGACGACGCGCGCGGCGGGCCGACGCTGCTCCTGGACGCCGCGTCGCTGTACTACCGGGCCTTCCACGGCGTGCCGACCTCGCTGACCGCGCCGGACGGCACGCCCGTCAACGCCGTGCGCGGCTTCCTGGACGCGGTGGCGCTGCTGGTGGCCGAGCACCGCCCGGAGCGGCTGGTGGCGTGCTGGGACGAGGACTGGCGCCCGGCGTTCCGGGTGGCGGCCCTGCCCTCCTACAAGGCGCACCGGGTGGGCGCCGGCGGCGGCGAGGACTCCCCGCCGGAGCTGGCGCCGCAGGTGCCGGTGATCGTGGACGTCCTGGCGGCGCTGGGGATCGCGCGGGTGGGCTGTCCCGGCTTCGAGGCCGACGACGTCATCGCCGCCCTGGGCGCGGGGGGCGGGGGGGGCGGGGGCGGGGGGGGGGGGGGGGGCGGCGCCCGGGGCCCCGCGCCGGGTCCCCCTGATGG
>NZ_JBJLSG010000112.1:0-15936 GCF_050871925.1 Kineococcus gurbantunggutensis | reverse complement strand
GGGCGCTGACCGGCGAGCGCACCGCTCAGGCCCCTGCTTCGACCAGGGACCCGGGTACCCCACCCGCGTCCACCCGTCCGATCCACCCGCACCCGATGATGAGAGAAGGCCAGCCGTGTCCGATGAGCAGCTGCAGGATCCGCCCCGCGAGCCCCGTCGCACCACGACGCCGGCGCGCGCGCAGGCGGGCGACCACGAGGCCGGCCACGAGGCCGGCCACGAGGCGGGCCACGAGGTCGGCCACGAGGCGGCTGCTCGCCTCGAGCCGGCTGAGCTCGGCGCTGGTGGGCCGAGAGCGCTCGTGCACGCGGGCGAGCACGGTGCGTGGAAGCAGCTGGGCCTGTGCGCCCAGACCGACCCCGAGGCGTTTTTCCCGGAGAAGGGCAGCTCCACCCGCGAGGCCAAGCGCGTGTGCCAGGGGTGCGAGGTGCGCCGGGAGTGCCTGGAGTACGCGCTGGCCCGCGACGAGCGCTTCGGCATCTGGGGCGGGCTCTCCGAGCGCGAGCGCCGGCGGCTGCGGCGTCAGCAGCGAGGTGCTGCGTGAAGGGCAGCGCACCCCCCTTGCCGAACTAACTATAGTGCGCTAGTGTTCAGGGCATGAGGAAGCTCCCCGCCACCCGGACCCCGAGCGAGGACACTGCGGCGACGACGACAGCGGCCCCGGCCCCGGCCCCGGCTCCCACCGCCCCGGCTCGCGAGCACTACCGCAACCCCTGGCTGGCCCGCGCCCTGCTCGCCGCCTGGTCCGGCGACCGCTTCGTGCAGATCGCTTCTCCGCCCGGGGCGGGCAAGACCACCTTGATCACCGAGCTGGCCGAGCAGCTGCTGCACCGCGCTGGGCTGCTGACGGCCGTGGCGGCGCAGACGCGCGCGCAGGCCCTCGACGTGGCCAACCGCCTGGGCAAGGTCATGGCCGCCACCGGCACGTCAGCCAGCGACGGCGCGGACAGCGACCCGCTCACGCGCACCCCCGAGGTCGCCCTGCTGGGCAAGGACAAGCACCGACCCAGCGGCCTGGCCGCGGACGTGGCCTTCATCAGCGACGCGGGCCTGCGCAACTACCGCGGCGTGGTCGTCGCCACCACCGCCCGCTGGCAGGTCACCAACCCCGCCGCCTGGCCCTGCGACGTGCTGCTCGTGGACGAGGCGTGGCAGGCCACCGCCGCCAGCCTGCTCGCCCTGGGCTCGCTGGCCCCGCAGGTCGTCTGCGTGGGCGACCCCGGCCAGATCCGCCCCGTCGTCACCGGCTCCGTGCACCGCTGGCGCACCTGGGCGGCAGGACCGCACCAGCCCGCCCCGGACGCCTTCGCCGCCCGCTACGGCGCCGAGCACGTCACCAAGCAGCGCCTGCCCTACACCTGGCGGCTGGGGCCGGAGACCACCGCCCTGATCCAGCCCGCGTTCTACCCCGACCTGCCCTTCACCTCCGCCCGCCCCGAGCGCTACCTGACCGCACCCGGTGAAGGCACCCACGAGCACGGGCAGCACGATCAGCACGGCGCGCGCCTGCCGGAGCTGAGCGCCCGCACCGTGGCGACCAGCGCGGGCCCCTCGGACCCCGCGCTGCCCGCCGCCGCCGCCGCGCGCGTTCGCGAACTGCTGCACTGTGCCGTGGTCGACGCCCAGCACCCCGGCGGGCGCCCCCTGACCGCGCACGACGTCGCCGTCATCACCCCGCACGTCGATCAGCAGTGCGCCGTCGCCGCGCACCTGGCCGACCTGCCCGATGTGCTGTGCGTGACCACCAACGCCGCCCAGGGCCTCGAACGCGAAGCCGTCGTGGTCATCCACCCCCTGGCCGGGTACCGCGAGGCTCCCGAGTTCGCCGTGGACCCCGGCCGCCTGTGCGTGGCCCTCTCCCGCCACCGCAGCCACGCCACCGTCCTGTGCGACCCGCACACCTCCACCGTCCTGAACGCCGCGCAGCACGCCGACCCCGACAACACCGACCTGCTCACTCAGCAGCACGTCCTCGCTCACCTGCTGGCCCGCCGGTGAGCACCACCCGCCCGCGGTCGGGGACCGGTGCCCTGCCCCACCGCATCGGGGCAGGGCACCGGTCCCCGACCGCCGGCCTCAGCACAGAAGGAGTCCTCGTGACCCCCACCCCAGCCGCCACCTCCACGGCGCGAGCGTCGAGCGGAGCTCGCGCCCGCCGGCCTGCCGGCGCCTGGCGCACGGTGCCGCGCGCCGCGCCGAGAGCGCCGGCGCCCCTGCCAGCGGCCGCGCACCGCGATGATGTGCCCGTGCCTCGCCGTGTCGTGCCCCGCTCCGGCCCCTCGCGCCTGCCGGCCCTCGATGCCGACCTCGCCCGGCGCTGGCGCTGGCAGGCCACCGTGGAGGTCCTGGCCGACCTGGGCGTCCTGGATCCGGGCGTGGACGCGGACTCCCCCGACGTGCGCGCCGTGGTCGGTGAGGTCGGGCCGGCTCGAGGCCGGCCCGCGCCGGAGTCGGCGCGCTTCCTGGCCGCCGTCAGCGCCGGCAGCACCGACGACGTCAAGGCGCGCCTGAGCGCCGCCGCGCAGCGCACCAGCCGCGAGGCGCAGGTCGAGCAGGCCGCCAACCAGGCCGTCAACCGCCTGGCGCTCTCGCTGAGCCTGTACGACGAGGTCCCGGTCCTCTACAAGAGCCTGGGGGTGGCGCAGCCGACGTGGCGCACCCGCGAGATCCGCGGCCTGGGCCTGGACCCCACCGCCGAGGCGGACAAGGCCTGGTACCGCGACGCCACCAGCGCTGAGCTGAGCGAGCGGGCGCGCTCCGCCGGCCTCGAGCACGTCGCGGGCGCCGGCGAGCAGCTGCCCGAGGCCGTGCGCGAGCTCATCACCACCCAAGCCCGCTGGGCCGGCGCTCGCCGGGTGCGCGACGCCCTGATCCGTGAGCTCTACCCCGAGCAGTGCAACCAGCCGCAGTTGCAGGCGCTCAGCGGCCTGGGGCAGGCGCAGGTCTGGCAGATCATCAACCCCGACTTCCGCCAGCGCTGACCCCAGACCTGCGCCCAGGCGGTCCCCGACACCGCTGCCGTAGCGTCGTTCCCGTGCCGCCCCCGCTTCGACTGACTGCCACGCTGCACGAGGACGAACTGGTGCTGACGATGACCAACGGCACTGAGCACAGCCGACTACCTGTCGACGACGGCATGGACGCCGCGGAGGCCCTGGAGCTGCTGGAGGCCAGGCCGGTGCCCGTCCGGCTGCTCTGGACTGTTGACCGTACTAACGGATGCCTCAGCCCAGCGCCAAGCGCCGCCGTGACGAGAGCGGACCACACGCTCATCGAGCCGCGACCGTGATGTCGTCATGTTGATGGCGCTGCGGTGGCCTGGGCGGTAAGGGTGATCCGCACACGGTGGGCATCGCGCAGCACTTCAACGTCTTCGTGGGGCTGACCCTGCACGGTCAGGCCGCGGCGCTGGGCGCGAGCGTGCAGGGTGTCGCGCGCTGCCGCTAGGACCGCTGAGGCCCCAGCGCTCCACTCGGTGTCCTTCACCACGGTGGTCACGACGAGGTGTTCCATCGGCTCTCCAACGCTCGAGTAGTCGACGCCGACCGTGAGCGGATCTTGCGGAGAAGAACGACAGGGCTGCGGCAGGACCCGGGGTTGGGGTCCTGGCCGAACCATGCCAGCCGACCTCGATGATCACACCTCGGCCCAGCCGATCTGTGCTGACAGGTCTGTTCTCACGGGTCCGTCTTCACAGGTCTGTGCTTACAGCTCCGGTGAGGCGTCCTGGGCTGCGGCCAGTCCCGCCGGGACGTGGGCGGGGCCGGCTTCAGGGGGTCGGGGGGCGTCTTCGGGGTGAGCCCGCAACGCCAGCAAGGCCACGTCGTCGTCCAGGTGCCCCGCGACCGCGGCCAGCAGGCCGTCGCACAGCTGCTCCAGGTCAGCGCCTTCTCGGGTGAGGGTCGCGGCGGTGGCGGCCAGCCAGTCCAGACCGTCCTGCAGGTGCGCGCCGCGGCGTTCGATGAGTCCGTCGGTGTACAGCAGCACCGCCGATCCCGGCGCCAGCAGCTGCTCGTGGTCGTGGCGTTCGACCTCGGCGTCGAAACCCAGCAGCAGGTCGGCGCCGGTGTCCAGGTACCGGGTGGTGCCGTCGGCGTCGATCAGCAGCGGTGGCGGGTGCCCGGCGTTGGACCAGCGCAGCAGTCGGGTCCCGGCCGCGCGGTGGGCGGCGTCCTGCTCGATCTGGGCCACGATGGCGGTGGCCACGGCCTCGATGCCGAGGCCGGCGCTGGCCCGGTCGACCGCCGAGAGCAGCCGTGAGGGCGGGTCACCCAGGGTGAAGCCGATGCCGCGCAGCAGGTTGCGGAGCTGGCCCATGACCGCGGCGGCGCGCATGTCGTGCCCGGTGACGTCGCCGATGATCAGGCTGGTGGCTCCCTGGCTGGTGATGAACGCGTCGTACCAGTCCCCCCCGACCTCGGCGTGCGCGTTCGAGGCGGTGTAGCGCACCGCGATCTGCAGGTGGTCCGGCTCCGGTGGGGCGGTGAGCATCGAGCGTTGCAGGGTCTCGGAGATCCCCGCCGCCGCGGCCAGCGCCGCGGCTTCGGCGTCGTGGGCGGCGATGCGCTGCAGCGCTTGGGCGGTCAGCGCCGCCAGGGCGTGAACCAGGTCCTGCTGCTCGTCGCGCCAGGTCATCGCCTCGGCGAAGGCCAAGGACAGCGAGCCCAGCAGCACCCCACCGGCCCACAGGGGCACCTCGGCCGATCCCTCGGTGCGGGCCTGGGCGTACAGCGCCTCGGCGTGCGGGTACAAGGCGGTGGCCGCTGCCCGGTCGGGCAGGAAGTAGGGGGTGCCGCTGGTGGCGGCGTGCACCATCGGCAGGGCGAGGTCGGTGGGCAGGGTTTGCAGCTGCGCCCGCAGGTCCTGCTCGAAGTAGGAGCTGGTCAGGACCCGCACGCTGGTGCCGTCGGGGTTGCGCAGGCACAGCCCGGCGCCCTGGGTCCCCACGGCGCTGATGCCGTGGGTGATGAGCACCTGCAGCAGCTGCTCCTCGTCGTCGGCCTCCCCCAGCGCCTGCGCCACCTGGACCAGCGCGGCCATCCGCCGGGCGTCACCGGTGCGTTGCTCGGTCAGCCGCAGCCGGGCCAGGGTCTGGGCGCTGAGCGCGGCCAGGGCCTGCGCCAGCTGCAGCCGGGCCGGGGTGCACTGCTGCGGTGCGTTCCAGCCCACTCCCAGCAGGCCCAGCACCGAGCCGGCGCTGACCAGGGGCAGGTTGGCGGTGCTCTCGTAGCCGGCGCGGGTGAGGTCCTCACCCACGAGCGGGTGGGCGGTGATCGACTCGCTCAGCTGCTGGAAGACGACCGGACTGGCGGTGCGCACGGCCTGAGCCGGTGGGGAGGGGTGCGAGAGCGGCAGCCGCGCCCAGCGCTGGGCCACGTCCTGCTCGGGCAGGTAGGTGGCCAGGTCCAGGTAGGCCAGGTGCTGCCCGTCGGCGTCGAGCACGGCGAGGGTGGCGAAGTCGGCGCCCAGGACGTCGTGGGCGATGCCGGAGACCAGCAGCGCCAGCTGATCGGTGCTGGTGACGGTGTTGAGCCTTTCGGCCAGTGCCAGGACGGCTTGCATCGACGTTGGCGTCGGCACCGGGGTGATCTCGCTCCGCTCAGCTGATCTCCAGGAGGTCACAGCTTGTCTGTGACCTCAGCGAGGTCATCATGCCTGCTCGCCCCGCGCCTGGCAGCCAGTTCGTGATCATCAGGAACGGCACACGGCCATCGTCATGATCGTGACGTCCGTGACCGTGAAGTCGGAGCGGCCTGGCTGACTCACTGACGCCGCCAGAGCGCGTCCGGTCCGAGGTACCGTGCTGGTGCATCCTCGGATGGTGCCCCTCATCGCGCGCTGCACCGCCACCCTCGCCGGCGATGAGCTGGTCCTGACCATGCGTAACGGCGCTGAGCACAGCCGCATCCCCGTCGACGACGCGATGGACCCTGTCGAAGCGATGGAGCGCATGCACCAAGGAACGATGCCCGTGCTCCTGCTCTGGAGCTACGAGGAGCTCGACGAGGCACTTGCTCGCGACGGATGGTCGCGCGTTGGTCCCTGGCGCTACGGACCTACGGCAGACGTCCAACGCATCGATTGACAGGCGCAGGTTCACCCGCCGGCGGGTTGCTCGCGGTGAGGTCAGGGCGCAGTAGTACGGAGAAGGTCGCACCAGGAGCTCGACGCGTGCCTGGAGCGCTACGGCTACGTCCGCACCACGCCCTGGCGGTACGGCCCCAGCGCCGACATCACCCACGCGTGATCGTCCTAGGCTCGGCCAGCAAGCATCTGGCTCTCCCACGCCCGGCAGAAAGGGCCAGTCCCCTCCGGCAGCGTAGGCGCCCGGCAACGCCCGGGACGCGGGTGCACGACGGCCGCCGGGTCCTGAGGACCCGGCGGCCGGTGACGTGCTGATCGACCCGGCAGTCGCCTCTCGGCGAGTGGCCACTCGAGGTGGCTGAAGGTGAGGCCCGGGGACATGCAGCAGGCCGATCACCCCCTACAAGCACCAGCACCGCACCGACATTCCCTCCGCGCGGGGCTCCGGCGGCACCTGCGCCGGCCGCCGAGCCCGCAGGCGCTCGCTGCCGCGCTGGTGCCGCGGTGTGCGGGCGCATCGACCGCGCGTCGCATCGAGGTGTGCGGCGAGTCGGCACCGAGCCGACGACGCTGCGAGCGGTAACGACACGGCCGCGGTGCGGACACCGCGGCGCCATCGTGCGGCGACACTCCGTGGTGTGGCGCGGGCATGCGGACGAACCTGCCCTGGTTGAGCAGGGCGCCCCACTGAGACGGAGCAGCCGGAGAACCGGGCGGAGCGCGGGGCGGACCGTGCACGACGTGAGGAGAGGCACCGATGGCGACCGACTACGACGCACCGCGCAAGACCGACGAGGACCTGGACGCCGACTCCCTCGAGGAGCTGAAGTCCCACCGCACGGACAAGACATCCTCCAGCGTCGACGAGGACGAGGCCGACGCAGCGGAGGGCTTCGAGCTGCCCGGGGCGGACCTGTCGGGCGAGGAACTGTCGGTGCGGGTGCTGCCGCGCCAGCAGGACGAGTTCACCTGCACCAGCTGCTTCCTCGTCAAGCACCGCAGCCAGCTGCACTCCGGGCAGGGCACCCCGGACGGGCAGTGGATCTGCAACGACTGCGCCGCCTGACGCGTCACCTCGGCTAGCTCAGCCCGATAGGTTCTCCTCAAGCGTTCGTAGGTCACCTGGCTCATGCACAGCGGTGCCATCGCGCGTAGCGCGAGGTCACCGCGCGATCGTTCCACCTGCGCCGAGCGTCAAGACTTCCAGACGTAGGGGGTCGTGGTGGTGACCTCCACGAAGCCCATGCGCACCAGGATGGGCTTGCTGTCGCCGGAGGCGTCGACCTGCAAGTACCGCACCCCTCGCTGCAGGGCCAGCTGCGCCCGCCGGGCCACCAGAGCCCGATAGATGCCCCGCCCCCGCCAGGCCGACACGGTCGATCCGCCCCACAGGCCGGCGAAGCCGGTGCCGGGCTTGAGCACCAGCCAGGCCGCGGAGACGACCCGCCCCTCGACCTCGGCCACGAGCACCGCCACATCGTCCGGTGCCGCGCTGACCCGGGCGTGCAGGTCCTCGGCCAGCCAGGAGAGGTCCGCGTTCCACACCTGCGACTGCACGGCCGCGATGCGCTCGAGGTCGGCGCGCCCGCTGACCTGCCGCAGGCTCACCCCCGCCGGCAGGAGCGGGTCGGTGGCCATCTGCTCGACGGCACCGATCAGCACGGTCTCGGTGTCCTCGGGGGTGAAGCCGGCGGCCAGCAGCCGCTGGGGCAGGTCGGCGGGCTGGTCGTGCGCGCGCGTCTTCCACTCCACGGCCTCACCGCGCGTGGCGAAGAAGTCGCGCTGTGCGGTGATCAGCTGGTCCAGGTCGGCCCCGCGCAGGCCGGTGTCCACGGGTGGGTCGATCAGGCCGCGGTGCTGGCCGACGATGCGCAGCACGGGGCCGGTGCGCTGGTGGTGCACGCCGTGGGGCGGGTGGGTAGGTGTCCAGCCGCGCACCTGCTGGTCGTAGGCGGCGAGCATCCGGGCTGCGTCGATCACCGCTGCTGAGCGTAGCTCCAGCCCGACGTTCCCTATCGGATACACGGCCAACGCACCAACCGACGGCGCGCCATTAGCCAGATTAGTGAAGTCATCAGCCGCCAGTGACAGCGCGCACACCGCGGGATGACGGCGAGGTCGGCGATGTCCACGTGGCCACGCCAGCCAGCGAGGGCAGGCGGGCCTGGGGTGGCCGCGTGCCGGCTCAGAGCGTGGTCTTGTCGTCGCTGCGAGGGTCCTGCACCAGGTGCTCGCGGTGGAAGCCGCCGTCGCGGGCGCTCTCGCGCCAGGGGCGGGCCAGGTCCAGGGCGGTGTGGAACCGCGGGTCCTCACGGTCCAGGTCGGCGTAGACCACCTCCTCGTCCCCGGTCGCCGCCGCCAGGCAGGTCCCGTCGGGGCCGAAGACCTGCGAGGGCACCAGGTGACGGGTCTGGTCGGGGGAGCAGACGGCGATCCAGCAGGTGGTGATGGCGGCCAGGGCCTGCGCCTTGGTGCGGAAGATCGCATCGACGGGGTAGGTGGGCAGCAGCAGGCAGTCCACCCCCAGATCGGCGTACTCGGTGAAGACCTGCAGGAAGTTGATTTCCACGCACACCGCGATGCCGAAGCGGTACCCGCCGACCTCGAACACCGTCGCCTGGGTGCCGGGGGTGTAGTGGTGGCGGGTCTCGGTGGCCGAGCACAAGCGCTTGTCGTAGCGGTCCAGCACCTGCCCGGTGTCGGAGATGACGTACACGCTGTTGTGGGGCCGGTGCGGCGGGGTCAGCGGGTGCGCGGAGCCCAGGAGCACCCACACGCCGAGCTCGGCGGCCAGCTCGGTCACCGCCTGCGTCTGCTCACGCACCGCCGTCCAGTCCGTGTCGGCGAAGTCGGGGACCTGCTCCTTGGCGTAGCCGGAGAGGTGCCCCTCGGGGAAGAGCACCAGGCGTGCTCCCCGTGCTGCGGCGGTGCGCACCAGCCGGCGGGTGGTCTCGCCGTTGCGGTGCGGGTCGGGGCTGGCGGTGGGCTGGGTGATCGCGAGGCGCAGAATGCTCACCCCGGGCAGTGTGCCGGTCTGACCGACGTCGATGGGGGAGGCCGGGCGGTGCGACGTCGCCGGGCGAGCGCGGTCATCGGCGTCGCACGGTGTCGCAGGCTGCCGGTGAGCACGCGGATTGCGATGATGTGTGGGTGACCGTGAAGCCAGCAGCTGTCGGGGCGCAATCCGGTGACCCCCTGGAGTTGGTGATCCGGTGTCACGTCCTGCGGGTGCGGCCATTGGCGTTCCTCCTCCGCCGTTCACCCGGGGAGTCGAACCCCCTTCACTCCAGGGCTTCTTCCCACCACGTCGACAGGGGCCACGGCCCAGGCCGCTGAGCGCCCTCGGCGTGGCGGCCGCGGCGAGGGTGGCGGCGCTGTCGGAAGCCGGCGAGAACGAGCCCGACCAGCACCACGGTGAGCGGGGTCGCATGGCGCGGTACCGCTTCGACCTGGCAGGTCCAGCAGTCGGGCGGGCAAGGCGGGACCGCGACCGGCAGGGATCGGTGCAGGGGCCGGCGCAGGGTCAGTCGCAGGGTCAGTCGCACTGGATCTCCTCGTCAGATGGTGCAGCTCACCCACTGGGTGGTGCCGGCGCCTCTCGGGCGACGCGCGGCACTTACGGTCATCGCCTGACTGGATGTCGCGGCGGCCGTGAGCGCACCTGGATCAGGACTTGAGTGCCGCAACTGGCGGTGGTTACCGCTGGGGCTTCTGCCAGAGCGAGACGTGGGACGCGCTGTCGGCGGTGAACGGCTGCTGGGAGAAGTCGGCCCAGCGTTCGGTCAGGTTCAGGCCGACGAGCTGGGCCATGAGGTCCATCTCGGCGGGCTAGAGGTAGCGGTGCGGGGACTGGAACGTGGAGGCCTTCCCGGCGCGGACGTCGTAGTGGAAGGACGTCAGGCGCTGGTTGAGCACGTCGTACACGTCGATGCCCAGGTGATCGATGCCGACGTGGAAGGGGCGTGAGGTTTCCCCCGGGGGCAGGCGCTGTAGCTGGGAGACGAAGGTCTCGGCCACGAGCACCCCGCCCGGCTGCAGGTGGGCTGCGGCGTTGCGGAAGCACTGCACCTGCTCGGCCTGGGTGAGCAGGCAGGTCAGGGCGTTGAAGACGAGGTAGACCAGCCCGAAGGTTCCGGGGACGGTCGTGGTGGTCATGTCACCGATGACGACGGGCACGTGCTCGGCGCCGGGCTTGGCGCGCAGCTGGGCGGCCATCGGCTCGGACTTCTCGATGCCGCTGACCGCGATGCCGCGGGCGCTGAGGGGGAGGGCCACCCGGCCGGTGCCGATGGCGAACTCCAGCGCCGTTCGCCCGGCAGTGCACCGGGCGAGGAAGTCGACGGCAGGGTCGAGGACCTCGGGGGCGTACATGCCGGCCGAGGCGGCGTCGTAGTTCTGAGCTACTTGGGCTGTCCAGGCGCCATCGATCACGTGGGAGAGATTGGCAGGCCGCAGCCAGGCCGGTCACTTGGATATTGCGGAGATCGACAAGTCCGTGAAGTCGCGAGCCGCCAGGGACAGCGCCCACGACGCGGGATGACCGTACGTTTCCTCACTCGATCGGGTGTCCACAGGTGTCCGGCAGTGAGGGCCAGCGAGCAGCAGCCCACGCGGACCAGGTCGCGTGGAGGTGCGGGGCCGCGGGCACAGGCGCACTGCCCAGCTCCTCAGCGGTCGGCTCCTGAAAGTGGGCGCGCCACTCCAGCAGCTCCTCGGCGCTGATGGCGAACGTCTGCTCAGGGGTGCGGGTGCAGCGCCGCTGGATGCGGGCCCATTGCGTGTCGTGGTCGATGGGCAGGTATTCGATGGGGCAGTCGGCTCCGGCGGCGGTGAAGAGCCAGCGCAGGGCGGTGCACTCCTCACGGCTCCACAGGCCGAAGTCGACCACGACGCTCAGACCCCGCTCGGCGGCTCGCAGCGCGGTCCACAGCAGCCGACCCTCCAGGACCTCGCGCCTGCCTTCGGGCTGGGACTGCCCGAAGAGGGGGATCATCCACTCGTCGGGCGTCAGGCGCAGTGCTCCCAGGTGCTTCTCCAGGTGGCGGGCGCGGGTGATCATGCCAGCGCCCGGCAGGCCCACCATCAAGATCACCGTTGCGCGGTCCATGGCTCTCTCCTGGCTGCGCCGGTCGACGTGGAACTCCTTTCGGGCGGCTGCCGCGCCCCTGTCTACAGGCAGCGTGATCGAGGAGCCAGGGCTTTCCCGTCCGGCCGTACACCCTCCGGACATCGATGCGGGCTCAGGAGGTCACCCGCGGGCCACGATCGCGCCCTGCGTGCCGCACGAGCGTTCACTCGGCCTCTGGCCGTGCCATGGCAGGTCGGCGCCGTGCGTTGACTTACGGGGCGGCACGAGCAGAGATCGCCCCACTGGTGCCTGTGGTGGTCGACGATGGTGGGGTGACGAGTGTCCGCTGGGTGCCGTGCGTGGTGCAGCAGGAGCTGACCGATCCACGGCTGGCGCAGCAGGTGTGCGCTGTGCTGCTGCAGACGGTGCGCTTCCGCATCCGGCAACTGCACATCGAGGTGCACTCCCACCACCCAGACGAGCTGGATGCGGTGGTGCGGGAAGCGCAGACGCGGCTGCGCATCACCGGCGGTCCCGGGGTGCGGCACAGCAACGACACCGTCATCGCGCTGGCGGATCCGGAGGCGTCCTGGCTGGCGTTGCTGGTCTACGCCGGCTGGTGCCGCTACCTGGCCGCCTTCGACGAGACAGGCATGCGGATCGCCACCTTCCACGACGGCGGCAGCGGCCTCAGCATCGTGCTGCTGCGCGAGGAGATCTACGCGGTGCAGAAGCAGATCAAACCGCTGACCCTGGCGGTGCTGCAGGAGGCCCACCTGGCCGTGCTGGAGCAACGCCGCCTGCGTCACCTACACCGCCGTGAGGAGCAGCACCGCCGCCGGCGCGAGGAGATCGCCGCCACCCAGGCACAACCGGTGCCAAGTTCGCAGGTGGAAGGTGGAGGACCCGCAGGCCGGGGGTCAGCAGGTTGGGACCCGCAGGAGCTGGCCGCTGCCCCGCTGCAAGGCTGGAGGGTCACGGTCAGCGCCGAGGTGGTGCCCCGCGACCTCAGCGAGCAGGCACCGGCGGTGGCCGTGGGCCTGGGGACCATCACCCCACCGGCGGGGGCCACGGCCCGGCAGGAGCGCTGCGACCTGCCAGGGCACTTCGGCCTCAGCGTGGCCTTCCAGCCTCCCGACAGCTCGCACTTCGCCGTAGGGCGGCTGGAGCCGGGGGCGGCCGTCCTCAACGACGGGCAACTGCTGGTGGTCGCCGACGTTCCCGGCGGGCCGGCCGTCGACTTCGACTGGCCACCGCCTCCACCGGAGTACGGAGGTGCCGGCGCAGCCTGCCGGGCCGCTTTTCCCGGCTGGCTGATCACCGTCGCGCACGCCGCCGCGGGAACTGTGCACCTCAGCGCACCGCTCAGCTGGACCCGCCACGACAGCAGCGCCCGCGGCACAGGCCGACCCGTCGACGGCACCTGCCACCTCACCTTGACCTTGGCGCCCCCGAGCACCACCTGAGCCACACCAGTCATCCCGGAGCAGCGCGCCTCACAGCGGGATGACCGTGAAGTGCAGTTGGGGATGACTCACCTTCTGCCAAGATCGCCCGATGGCTGTCCACCATCCAGCAACGATCGTGCCCACCAAGCTGGAGCTGCTGCGGGCGTGGGTGCCGCACCAGCCATGGATCGGCGGCGCCGACGCCAGCACCTTGATCAAGCTCGGGTCCTACCGCTTCGACGACCCCGACGGTAAGGTGGGGATGGAGACGCATCTGCTGGCCACCGCTGACGGGCAGGTGCTGCAGGTGCCGTTGACCTACCGCGGCGCCCCCCGCGCGGGAGCCGACGACTCTCTGATCACCACAATGACGCACACCACGCTCGGGAACCGCTGGATCTACGACGGCTGCCACGACCCCGTCTACGTCAGCGCCCTGGTCATGACCATCGTGACCGGCGGCCGGGAGGCCGACCTCTACGCCGCCACCGATCAAGGGCTGGTGCTGGAGCCGGCCACGACGCACGTGCGCGGCAGCGGCACCTCGGCCGCCGTCCCGGCTCTGACAGCGCCAGTGGTCAGCCATGACGGGATCACGACAATGATCAACGCCGGCGTCCGGCTCACCTTGCCGCGGGTCGTCGACGTCGCCGCAACGCCGGGGGCCGACCTCACGCTGAGCGGCACGTGGCCCGGTCAGGAGGTCTCCTGCGTGGTGGCCAGCGTGGTCGTGCCCTGATGAGAGGGCAGCGAGCGGTCAGACCATGACAGCGGGATGATCGAGCGTTCGCTCGACGCCACGGGCGAAGGTTGCTGTGTTGCGGCGGCGCTTAACCAGAACAGGACCACGGCCCAGTAGCGGAGCCAGCAGGAAGTCGCAGGCCGGCACTCTCACCGTGCCAGGTCAGCTCGTAGCGGTCCGCGCCGAACAGGCGGCTATCGCTACCGCGGTAGCCGACTCGCCGTGCGCGATATTCACCCGCGGGCGCGACGTACACCGTGATCGTGCCATCGCCGTCAAAGGAGTCGCTCTCCTCCACCACGATGCGGCAACCATCAGCGCTGACAGGGTGCAGCACGTGAAATGCGTCCCAGCCATCCAGCCATGCGACGAACACAGTCAGCGGGAGCGCGACGATCAGCACCAAAGCGGTCAGCACTCGAGCCCCGGCCACCCGTACCCAGTGCCTGCTGCGAGGTAGTGCTCCGCGGCGAGTCAGGACGATCCTCCAACGGGTTCCCGCGATGAGGAGCAGCAGACCGACGCCTGTGAGGGCACCGACTGCGTTGCTGCGCCGGGGCACCCACTGCCCGATGACCCAGACGTCATCCCAGCCCATCGTTGTATCAGCAACGATAGTGGATCCGATCAGGCTGATGATCCCGAGGCACCAGAGCCAGGCAGCTGAGCCTCTGGGCACGGAGGTGTGGCTCACCCGCTCATGTTCGGTGCTAGACGGCTCTGGAGCGGCTTGTCCTGTGAGATCCCCGCAGGTGTGCACAAGTCCTGCACGAAGATCAGGTACCTCCCGTCAACACGGGTAAGCGACGCTGCCTGCAGCACCGAAATGACCCAGCGTCCCGCAGTCTGCGGGATGACCGGATGGTTGGGCGGGTGGCTGGGGCGGGCTGGTCGGCGTGGCGCCGGTGTTGAAGCTGACGACCTGGCCGCTGGGGTCCAGGCACTGCTCGATGGCTGCGGCGGCGTCTTGATCGTGGGGCCATCCGCTGCTGGTGAAGGGGACGACGCCACCGCCTGCGGACAGGACGGTGCCCACGGGGGTGCTGGTGCCCTCGGGCAGCACCACGCTGGAGGTCTGCTCGTCCCACGTGGTGCCCACCGGCCACACGGCGGGCAGGGCGGCGTCCAGGGTCAGGCAGTGCCCGTCGTGGGTGAGGGTGCCGCCGACGAGGGCGGCCGTGCTGTGGTGGCTGTGGGCGTCGAAGGCGACGAGGGGCCCTGCGGCACCAGTCCTGGTGCTGCGCTCTGCTCGCCGGAGGCCGGCGAGCAGGCAGCGAGCGTGAGGGTCGTGGCGGCGGCGAGAGCCGCTGCGGTCAGCGCGGTGCCGCGCGCGGTCCGCGCGCTGGGCATGGGCGTGGGACGCATCGACGGTGTGAACGGTTGCGGGCGGGGCAGAAGCGAGTGCGTGCGAACCCGTCACGGCTCGCGTAGATCGACCTCGCCGTCGCCGATGACGATCACTCGATCCGGACACACTGAGCCCGTGAGCGTGCGGGTCCCACCGGAGGAGAAGGTGATCACCACGTCTCCCTCCGTGCACCCGGAGCCCAGGATCTGCATTCCGCCTCCGGCGTCGATGGGCAGGGTGCCCTCGTCCCAGAGAACACTGATGTCATTGGGGCCATCGTTGTGGAAGGTAAGGTCACCGCCCTCACCACACCCACCTACGGTGAGCACCAGAGCTGCGACCGCCACGAGCACTCCGGTGCTCACCCGCGTCCAGCGCATGAGCGCATCCTGCTGCGCGGCTGGCTCCGCGCGCGGATCCCGACGAAGACTGCACGGTGTTGCTCACCGAACCCACCGTCACCGCAGATGAGTGCACTCGGCGCCCACGGCCCGGCGCCCACGACCCGGTGCGCGCAGCCTGGTGTCGCCCTCCCGCGCCGGCTCACGGCCAGGGCACCTCAGCGAAGACAGGGTCGGTGACCAGGGCTTGCAGCTGGGCGGTGCTCATCAGCGGGGAGTCGAAGGAACGCCCCACAGCCAGCTCGGCCTCAGTGCTCGCCTCCAGGCGGGTATCGGCGCTGACCACGCGCCCATCGAGGTGGACGGCGGTGAGGTGGTGTGCCAGCCCTGCAGCTGTCCTTCAGGGGCCCAGTCTTGGCGCACCAGGCGCGTGTCGAGGATGCGGGCGGTGAGCAGCCGGATGCCGTCGCCCAGCTGCTCGTCGCTGCACTGCGCGTGCGAGGGGCAGGAGGTGCGCGCGGAGCCGGGAGGTTCGTCGACCAGGTGGCTGATCTGCACGGTGAGACGGGCAGCGGGGGTGCTGCGCGGGTCCTGGTAGGTCATCACCCAGCCCAGCGGCTGCCCGCTGTGGCCGTCCTGCAGCGCCTCGACCGCGGCGTAGCGGTTCAGGTCGGGGTCGATGCTCAGCAGCGCGTCGCGGAAGACCGCCCGGGCGATGGACTGCGGGTCGGCACTGCGGGCAGGGGTGGGGGCGGCCGGGCTGGTGGTGCCCGCGGGTGGTGCGGGGGTGGTGGAGGTCCACGGGGTGCCCGAGCCCCACAGCGCACCGGCAGCGACGAGGGCGCCCGCGGCGGCGGGCACGGCCACCGCGGTGCGGCGCAGCGTGCGCCGGCGCCGTCCGCGCC
>NZ_JBJLSG010000111.1:0-16060 GCF_050871925.1 Kineococcus gurbantunggutensis | reverse complement strand
CCGCGCGACCCCTGCCGGGCGCACCCCGCCCTGGCTAGGGTCGCGGGGGTGGACGCTCCCGCGCGGCAGGTGCCGCTGCACTTCTCCGAGGCCTCCCGGGCCGGCTCGACCCACACCAACCTCTCCGCCGTGCGCGCCGACGGCGAGCACCTCTGGGTCGCCGGCGACGAGACCGCCACCCTCGAGCGCCTCACCGCGCAGCGCGACGGCGACGGCCGGGTCGTGGGCTACGGCGAGGAGGCCGGCGTGCGCCTGGCGGACCTCGTCGAGCTGCCCGCCGGCGAGGAGGAGGCCGACGTGGAGGGCCTGGCCCGCCTCGGCCCGTGGCTGTGGGCCGTCGGCTCGCACAGCCTCAAGCGCAAGCGCATCCGCCCCTCCGACCCCGACGACAAGGCCCGCAAGCGCCTGGCGAAG
Organism: Kineococcus gurbantunggutensis; assembly: GCF_050871925.1. Lineage (NCBI taxonomy): Bacteria > Bacillati > Actinomycetota > Actinomycetes > Kineosporiales > Kineosporiaceae > Kineococcus > Kineococcus gurbantunggutensis. Next base: position 15,646 of record NZ_JBJLSG010000111.1, on the reverse strand, counting down.
GTCGTGCGCGAGGAGAACCGCTACGTCCTGGTGCGCCTGCCGGTCGACCCCGCCACCGGCCTGCCCGCCCGCACCGTGCGCGACGGCGGGCGGGAGCTGACCGCCGCCGTCCTGGGCGGGCGCGGGGACTCCCTGGCCGAGCTGCTCGCCGACGACGACCTGCTCGGGCCGTTCTTCGCGATCCCCAGCAAGGACAACGGCGTGGACGTCGAGGGCGTGGCCGTGCACGCCCGCGACGACGGCGAGGTGCGCGTCTACGTCGGCTTCCGCGGGCCCGTGCTGCGCGGCTGGGCCGTCGTCGCCGAGGTGCGCCCGGTCACCGACCCCGACGACCCGCACCGCCTGCGGCTGGAGCGGTTCGCCAAGGGCCCCGGCGAGGGCAGGCGCTACCGCCTGCACCTGCTGGACCTGGAGGGCCTGGGCGTGCGCGACCTGTGCCCGCACGGGGAGGACCTGCTCGTGCTGGCCGGGCCCTCGATGAGCCTGTCCGGGCCGGTGCGCGTGCACCGCTGGGTGGGCGCCTGCGCGCGCGACGCCGCCGCCGTCGTGCGCGCCGGGGACCTGCCCGTCGTGCTGGACCTGCCGCACGGGCGCGGCGAGGACCACGCCGAGGGCATCGCCGTGCTGCCGGCCGGCGCGCACGGCGGCGGGCACGGCGAGCAGCTCCTGGTGGTGCTGGACTCCCCCGCCGACGCCCGGCACACCCCCGGCGGCGGGGTGCTCGCCGACGTGTGGGACCTGCCCACCCCGTGACCGGCGCACCCGCACCCCTGCTGGAGGTGGCCGTCACCTCCCCCGCCGGCGCCGCGGCCGCCCTGGGCGCCGGGGCCGACCGGCTGGAGCTGTGCAGCGCGCTGGAGCTGGGCGGGCTGACCCCCTCGCCGGCGCTGCTGGAGACCGCGCTCGAGGTCGCCGCGCGCGCCGGGCGGGGCGTGCACGTCCTGGTGCGCTGCCGGCCCGGGGACTTCGTGCACGACGCCGACGAGGTCGACCTCACCGCGCGCGACGTGCGCCACGCGGTGCGCGCCGGCGCCGCCGGCGTCGTGGTGGGCGCCCTGCGCGCCGACGGGACCCTCGACGCCGGCGCGCTGCGGCGCTGGGTCGAGGCCGCCCAGCTCCAGCGCGCCGGGTGCGCGGTGGTGCTGCACCGCGCCGTGGACCACGCCGCCGACCCCGTCGCGGCGGCGGTGGCCGCGGCCGCGCTCGGGGTGGACGGGGTGCTCAGCTCCGGCGGGGCGCCCACCGCCGGCGCGGGCGCGGACGTGCTGCGCCGGATGGCCCGCGCCCTGGGACCGGTGCCGCTGGTGGCCGGCGGCGGGGTGCGCCCCGGCGACGTCGCGGCCCTGCTGGCCACCGGGGCGCGGGCGGTGCACCTGTCCGCCAAGCGGGCCGCCGACCCGCGCGGGGCCGGCGGCGTGGCCCTGGGCAGCGCCGGCGGCAGCGCGCGCTGGCAGACCGACCCGGTGGTGGTCGCCGCCGCCCGCGCCGCCCTCGACGCGGCCGCCGGGCCCGGCTGAACCGGGCCCGGCTGAACCGGGCCCGGCTGAGCTCAGCCGGGCGCCCCGGTGAGCGCCGCCACCACCGCGGGCACGGCGAGCACCAGCACCCCCAGCAGCAGGCAGGCGGTGTCCGCACCCCGCCACGGCGCCGGCAGCGCCCACGAGCGCGCCGTCGCGGCCGCCGCCCCCCGCGCGTCCATCGCGGTGGAGACCCGCCCGGCCCGGCGCACGGCGTCCACGAGCAGCCCGAAGGCGGTGGAGACCAGCCAGCGGCCCCGCGAGAGCGGCCCGCGCCCCGGGCCCAGCCCGCGCGCGCGCCGGGAGGCGGCGAGCTGGTCCCAGGCGTCGGCCAGCGCCGAGAGCTGCCCGAAGGCCGCCACCACCGCCACCACGACGCGGCCGGGCAGCCGCAGGCGCTGGGCGAGGTGGTCGCCGGCCTCGCTGGGGTCCAGCCACGCCAGCAGCAGCGCCCCGGGCACCACGAGCACCGCCAGGCGCAGCGCGGCGGTGAGCGCGGCGAGCAGCGGGTCGCCCTGGCCGGGCTCGCCGAGCAGCCAGGCCGACCAGCCCACCGACAGCGCGCCGATCGCCCCGGGCAGCAGCCGGCCCGGCAGCGCGCGCCAGCGCTCGACCACCAGCGGCAGGCACAGCGCCTGCGCGGCCAGCCCCGCGGCGCCGGCCGCCACGCCGGTGACGGTGAACGAGGCGGGCACCGCCAGCAGGGAGACGGCCAGCAGCGGCAGCGGCCCGCAGTGCCGCACGAGCGGGCCGGGACCGGCGCCGCGGCGCTGCGCGGGGGTGGGGGGAATGACAGCTGTGTAGTTCTCCACAGCGTCCACAGGGCTCCCCACAGGGTTGTCCCCAAGGCTTTTCCCACAGCTGTGGGCAAGGCTGTGGATAACTTGTCGCTCAGCGTCACCGGCGGGGCGTCCGAGGTTCACGACGCCCTCCCCACCGCGAGGTCCGGCGCGGCCGCTGCGCCGACGCGCCGGCCGGCGTGCAGGCGCACCGCGCCGGCGCCGTCCGGGTCCACGCACCGCACCAGCCGCTCGTCGTGGCTGCTGACGGCGACGGCGGCGCCGTCGCGGGCGGCGGCGCGCAGCAGGCCCACCACCGCCGACCAGGTCCGCCGGTCCTGCCCGACGCTGGGCTCGTCGGCCAGCAGCACCGCCGGGCCGGCGGCCAGCGCCCCCGCCAGCGCCAGCCGGCGCTGCTCGCCCCCGGAGAGGCGGAAGGGGTCCACCTCGGCGCGGTGCGCCAGCCCCAGCAGCTCCAGCAGGGCGTCGGCGCGCTCGGCGGGCAGGCCCAGCGCCGTCGCGGTCGCGGCCGCCTCGGCGCGCGCGGTGGTGCGCACGAAGGCGTGCTCGGGCGTCTGCGGCACCCACGCCGAGCGGGCGGCCAGCTCCCGCGAGCGCCACCGCCACGGCTGCGGGCGCAGCCCGCCGGCCAGCGCGGGCGCGGCGCGCAGGTCCCCGGAGGTGGGCCGGGTCAGGCCCGCCAGGACGCCCAGCAGCGAGGACTTGCCCGAGCCGCTGGCGCCCACCAGGGGCGTGGTGCGCCCGGCGGGCACCCGCACGTCCACGCCGGTGAGCACCGTGGCCGGCGGGGAGGGGCGCAGCCCGCGGCGCCGGCGCACCAGGCCCAGGCGCTCACCGGTCAGGGCGTCGCCCCCCACCGCCCGGTGCGGGGCCAGCAGCCCGGCGGGCACCTCGGCCGGCACCGGCTCGCCCGCCCCGGGCAGCCACAGCTCCCCGGAGCCGGCGCCGGGCACGAGCACCCGCCCGGGCGGGCCGTCGGCGACGGGGCGCCCGTCGCGCCCGAGCAGCACGACGCGGTCCACGTGCGGGGCCCACCCGGCGAGGTCGTGGTCGACGACGACGAGGGTGCGCCCGGCGGCGGCCTCCAGCACGGCCGCGCGCACCGCGGCGGCGGTGGGCGCGTCGAGCATGGACGTCGGCTCGTCGAGCAGCAGCACGCCCGGCAGCAGCGCCAGCACCCCGGCCAGGGCCAGGCGCTGGCGCTCCCCGCCGGACAGCGTCGCCACCTCCCGCTCGGGCCCGGCGGTGAAGCGGGCGGCGGCGTGGGCGCGCGCCACCCGCTCCCACACCCGCTCGCGCGCCAGGCCCAGGTTCTCCGGGCCGAAGGCGGTGTCGCGCCCGGCGGTGGCGGCCACGACGGCGTCGACGGGGTCCTGCAGCAGCAGGCCCGCGGCGCCGGGGCGGACCGGCTCGCCGCCGACCAGGACCTCCCCGACGGCGGTGGGCTCCCCGCCCGGGCCCTCCTCCAGCACCCCGGCCAGGGCGCGCAGCAGGGTGGACTTGCCCGAGCCGCTGGGCCCGGCGAGCAGCACGCGCTGCCCGGCGGGCACGTCGAGGTCCACGTCCGCCAGCACCGGCCGAGCCGCCCCGGGCGGGGTGACGCCCAGGCCCCGCACCCGCAGCGCGGCGGGCGCGGTGGGGGCGGCCTCAGCCACGGGCGCGGTGCTCGTGGCCCGCCGCGAAGGCGGACAGGGCGCCGGCGCGCGCCAGCGCCCGCACCAGGGCCCAGCCGCCGACGCCGGCGATCAGCGCGCCGGAGAGGGTGAAGAAGCCCAGGTAGACGAGCTTGTAGCCCACCTGCCAGGCGCCGGCGTAGTTGACGAACATCTCGTAGACGGACTCCAGCGCCCCGGCCAGCGCCCCGGCCAGCACGGCCACGCCCAGGGTCCAGCGCCGCCACAGGAACAGCGCCACGGCGATCTCCACGGCCAGGCCCTGGACGGCGCCGGAGACGAGCACGCCGGCTCCCCAGCGGTTGCCGAGCAGGGCCTCGACGCTGGCGGCGACCATCTCCACCAGCAGCGCCGCGCCGGGGCGGCGCACCACGAGGGCGCCGACGACGGCGGGCAGCAGCCACACGCCGCCGACGACGCTGGCGATCGGGGGGAAGACGTTGAAGGCGGGGCTGAAGACGTTGTACGCCTGGTCCCAGCCCCAGAAGACGACGCCGAAGGCGACGCCGAGGACGGCGGCGGTGACGATGTCGACGGTGCGCCAGCGCGCCGCGGACCGTCGCGGGGTCGTCTTGGTGGTGGTGCTCACGAGGACCTCCTGGGTGCAGGAGGGGGACCCGCGGCGCCGTTCGCCACGGGTCGAGGAAGGCCCGACTCCCTACGCCGGTGCTAACCGGGTCAGGTTCGAGGGTCTGCGGCTGCCCGCACTCTCAGCGCCCTGCGGCGCTCCCCTGTCGTTCGCGCCCCACCCTACCCGCCGCACCCGCCCCCCTCCCCGCGGTGATCGAGGGAGTGGCCACTTCCTCGATCACCGCGGGGAGGGTGGACCGGGCGCCGCGCGCGTCGGGGAGGATGGGGGCGTGCTGCGACACCTCCGCGGGCCCGACGGCGGCCCCTCCAGGGCGGTGCGCCTGATCACCGTCGTGCTCATCGTGGCCCTCGTCGGGGCCGCCGCCACGGCGCTGCTGCCGGCGCTGCGCTGGTTCCTCGACCTGCTGTAGGGCAGGGTGCTCGCCATGGGTTCGATCATCTGGAAGCTCGCCGGCCCCGGGGCCGGCATCCTGGCGAGCGGCATCGCCAGCCGCCTGACGAAGAAGGTCTGGGTGGGCGTCACGAAGTCGGCGCCGCCGGACAACCCGGAGGACCCGGACGTGGCGTGGAAGGAGGCCGTCGCCTGGGCGCTGGCCTCCGGCGCGATCATCGGCCTGACCCGCCTGCTCGTGGAGCGCCAGGCGGCCGTCTGGTACCGCAAGAGCTTCGGCGAGCAGCCCCCCGGCCTGGGCGCCGGCCGCGACGGCCGCGACGCCTGAGGGACCGCCCGCGGTCCCCGGCGCCCGCCGCGGCGCGCCTCAGCCCCAGCGGGCGGCGAGGCGGTCGTGGCGGGCGTCGGCCTCCGGGTCCACCCGGCGCAGCTCCGGGTGCGCGTCGTGGTGCTCGACGATCTCGCGGGCCCCGGCGGCGAAGGTGGTCGTGGCCGCGAAGCCCGGCACCAGCCGCTTGACCTTCGTGTTGTCGAAGAGCACCGAGTGCGCCTTGTCGCCCAGCAGGCTCGCGCCGCGCTCGGGGTCCTCGCGGGCGATGGCGTCGGAGGGCACGTGCACCAGGTGCGGGTCCTCCACGCCGGCGGCGCGGGCCAGGGTGCGGTGCACCGCGTCCCAGGTCAGGGCCTCGTCGGAGGTGACGTGCACCGCCCCGCCGGTGACGGCGGCCTCGCCCAGCAGCGGCACGAAGCCCTTGGCGAAGTCGCTGTGGTGGGTGAGCACCCACAGCGAGGTGCCGTCGCCGTGCACGACGACGGGGGCGCCGCGGCGCATGCGCTCCACCACCGTCCAGCCGCCGTCCGTGGTGGGCACCGAGGTGCGGTCGTAGGTGTGGCTGGGGCGCACCACCGCGGCGGGGAAGCCCTCCTCGCGGTGCGCGCGCAGCAGCAGGTCCTCGCAGGCGGTCTTGTCGCGCGAGTACCGCCAGAACGGGTTCGACAGCGGCGTGGACTCCGTGATCGGCAGGTGCCCGACAGGCTTCTGGTAGGCGGAGGCGCTGGAGACGAACCAGTACTGCCCCACCCGGCCGCGGAAGGTCTCCACGTCGGCGGCGACGTGCTCGGGCGTGAACGCCACGAAGTCCACCGCGACGTCGAACTCCCGCCCGCGCAGCGCCTCGCGCACCGCGGCGGTGTCGCGCACGTCCGCGGTGAGCTGGCGCACCCCCTCGGGCAGCGGCCGCTTCGAGGAGGTCCCGCCGCGGTTGAGGACCGTCAGGTCCACCCCCCGCCGCACGGCCAGCTCCGCGCACGCGGAGCTGATGATCCCCGTGCCCCCGATGAACAGCACCTTCAGCGCCACGCGCCCGCTCCCGTCGTCGACCCCGTCGTCACGCGCAGCGGTCCCCGGTGCGCGCGACGACCCTAGGCCCGGGTGGCCCGCCGCGCCCGCGGGCGGGCCGCGGGGCGCGCGGGGGCCCCGGCGGCGGTGGCCGGCCGGTCAGTGCGCGAGCTTCAGGCCGATGACGCAGCCGACGATGCCCGCCAGGAGCAGCAGCTTGAGCACCGAGACGGTCTCGGCGCCGGTGAGCATCGAGTACGCCACGGTCAGGACGGCGCCGATGCCCACCCACACCGCGTAGGAGGTGCCGACGGGCAGCGCGCGCATCGCGTACGCCAGGCCCGCCATGCTGGCGACGACGGCGACGGCGAAGACGGCGGTGGGCCAGGGGCGGGTGAAGCCCTGAGAGCGGTCCAGGGCGGTGGCCCACACCGCCTCCAGGGCGCCGGAGACCACGAGGACGGTCCAGTGCACGACGTTCCCCTCCGGTGCCGTCTTGTCGCGGGTCGGGTACGGCACCCCTCGTCCGAGAGCGCGGGTGGGCTCGCCCCCCAGTGTGGCGGGAGGCGGGGCGCCGCCGCGGGGGCGGTCCCCCTACGGTGCTGGGCGTGCGCCACCCCTCGCCCGCGCCCGCCCGCGTCCTCGGCCTGGCGTGCAGCGCCGCCGGCGGGGTGACGGACCTGCGGGCGCGCCTGGTGGAGCCGCTGCTGGCCGACGGCTGGACGGTCGTGGTGAGCGCGACGCCCACCGCGGCGGCGTGGCTGGCGGACGCCGGCGAGGACCGCCGCCTGGCGGCGGCGACCGGCTCCGCGGTGCGCAGCACCTCGCGCCTGCCGCACCAGCCGCGCCCGCACCCGGACCCGCTGTGCTGGGTGGTGGCCCCGGCCACGGCGGGCACGGTGGCCAAGCTGGCGCTGGGCATCGCGGACAACCAGGCCGTCACCCCGGTGTGCGAGGCGATCGGCGCGCGGCGGGTGCCGGTGGTGGTGCACCCGCGCGCGAGCACCGGGTTCACCGCCCACCCGGCGTGGGCCGGGCACCTGGCGGTGCTGCGCTCGGCCGGGGTGCGCGTGGTCGAGGGCGAGCCGGGGGCGGGGATCGCCTGGGACGCGGTGCTGCGCGAGGTGCGGGCGCTGGCCCCGCCCGCACCCGGGGCGCCGCCCGCGCCCGGCGCGGCGTCAGCGGGCTGAGGCGGCGGGCTGGGCGGGCTGCTCACCGGTGCGGGCGAGCGGGGCCAGGGCCCGCTCGACGGCGGCCTCGACGTGCAGGCGGGTGCTGGGGAAGACCGGCACCGGGGAGTCGCCGGGGCCGATGAGCAGCTCCAGCTCCGTGCAGCCCAGGACCACGCCCTGCGCGCCGGCGGCGACGAGGTCGGCGATCACCTGGCGGCAGCGGGCGCGCGAGCCGTCGTCGACGACGCCGAGGCACAGCTCGTCGTAGATGACGCGGTGCACCAGCGCGCGCTGCTCGGGACCGGGCACGAGGACCTCGACGCCGTGGGCGGCCATCCGCTCGCGGTACGGGGCGCGCTCCATCGTGAACGCCGTGGCCAGCAGCCCCACCCGGCTCAGCCCCGCGGCGCGCACGGCGGCGGCGGTGACGTCGACGATGTGCAGCAGCGGGACGCCCACCGCCGCCTGCACCCGGTCGGCGACCTCGTGCATCGTGTTGGTGCACAGCAGCAGCAGGTCCGCGCCGCCCGCCTGCAGCCCGGCGGCGCGCTCGGCCAGCAGCCGCCCGGCCTCCTCCCACTCCCCCGCCACCTGCAGGCGCTCCACGTCGGCGAAGTCCACCGAGGCCAGCAGGCAGCGGGCCGAGTGCAGCCCGCCCAGGCGCTCGCGCACCAGCTCGTTGACCAGGCGGTAGTACTCCGCGCTGGACTCCCAGCTCATCCCGCCCAGCATCCCGATCGTCAGCACGACGCCCCCTCCCCGGCCGGGAGCCGGGCGCTCCCGGTGCCCGCGGGCATCGTCGCCGGTGGGCGCCCGGGGCCGCCGGGGTTTTCCCGGCGGGGACGCCCCGGGGACGACGAAGGCCCCGGTCCACCGGACCGGGGCCTCGCGCTGAGCGGGTGACGGGAATCGAACCCGCGCTATCAGCTTGGGAAGCTGAAGTTCTACCATTGAACTACACCCGCGCGACCCGGCAGCGCTCGCCGGGACGGCACCACTGTAACGGACGCCGCCTCGTGGTCCAGCCCGGCCCCGCGGACCCCGCGGTCGCGGGGTCCGGCGGCGGTAGCGTGGCGCCGTGCTGCTCTCCGACCGCGACATCCGCCACGAGCTCGAGGCCGGGCGCGTGGTGCTGGACCCGTACGAGCCGTCGATGGTGCAGCCCTCCAGCGTCGACGTGCGCATCGACCGCTACTTCCGGCTGTTCGACAACCACAAGTACTCCGTGATCGACCCGGCGCAGGAGCAGCCGGAGCTGACGCGGCTGGTGGAGGTCGAGCCGGACGAGGCGTTCATCCTGCACCCGGGCGAGTTCGTGCTGGCCTCCACCTACGAGGTGGTCACGCTGCCCGACGACGTCTCCGCGCGCCTGGAGGGCAAGTCCAGCCTGGGGCGGCTGGGGCTGCTGACGCACTCCACGGCCGGCTTCATCGACGCCGGCTTCTCCGGGCACGTGACGCTGGAGCTGTCCAACGTGGCGACGCTGCCGATCACGCTGTGGCCGGGCATGAAGATCGGCCAGCTGTGCTTCTTCCGGCTCTCCTCACCCGCGCAGCACCCCTACGGCAGCGCCGGGTCCGGCTCGCGCTACCAGGGGCAGCGGGGGCCGACGCCCTCGCGCTCGGCGGCCCGCTTCCACCGCACGCGGGTGTGAGGCGGCGGTGCCGCCCGTCCCCGCGCCCGGCGCGGCACCCGTTCGGCCCAGCGCCGCGCGCCGGGGGCTACAGGTCCGGCGCCGGGCAGCCGTAGAGGACGACGTGGACAGCACCGGGCTGAGGGCCGGGGGCGCCGGTCGCGCGGGAGCCGCGCGGTGACCGCGCGACCCGGTGCCGAGGCGCGCCCGAGGACCGCCGCGGAACGCACCGGCACGGAACGCACCGGCACGGAACGCACCGGCACGGGCGCCGGCGTGGCCACGGTGCGCGTGGGCCGGCAGGGCATCTACGACGCCGAGCGCCGCCTGGTCGCCTACGAGCTGCTCTTCCGCGCGCACGGGGGCACCAGCGCGGACCTGTCCAGCGGCGCCGAGCAGGACCACGCCACCTCGCAGGTCATCAGCGCCACGTTCGGCGACTTCGGGGTGGAGCAGATCGCCGGCGACCGGCCGCTGTTCATCAACCTCACCCGCGGCTTCTTCACCGGCGAGCTGCCGGTGCCGTGCTCGCCGCGCCAGGTGGTGCTGGAGCTTCTGGAGGACGTGGAGGTCGACGCGGAGGTCCTGGCGGGCCTGGAGCGGCTGCGCGAGCGCGGCTACCGCATCGCCGTGGACGACTTCGCCGGCGAGGAGGGCCGCCTGCCGGCGGTGCGGCGCGCCGAGTACGTCAAGATCGACCTGGAGGCCACCGGGGAGCGCTTCGAGGAGGTCCTGGCGCTGGTGCGGCGGGTGAACCCCGCGGCGCTGGTGGTCGTCGAGCGCGTGGAGGACGACGCGGCGATCGAGCGGTGCGCGGCGGCCGGCTGCGACCTCTTCCAGGGCTACGGCCTGCAGCGGCCGGTGACGCTGGAGTCGGTGAGCCTGACCCCCTCGCAGCTGGTGTGCCTGCGCCTGGTGCGGGCCCTGACCGGCAGCGACGCCCCGATCGGGGAGATCGAGCAGCTCGTCTCCTCCGACCCGGGCCTGAGCCTGCGGGTGCTGCGCACGGTGTCCTCGGCGTACGCGGGCACCCGCGAGGAGATCACCTCGCTGCGGCAGGCGATCGTGCTGCTGGGCCGGCGCCAGCTGTGCTCGTGGGTGGTGCTGATGCTGCTGGGCGGCGTGACCAGCGTGGACACCGAGTCGCTGACGACGGTGCTGGCCCGGGCCGGGGCGTGCGCGCGGCTGACGCCGGCGGACCCGGACCTGGCGTACACGGTGGGCCTGCTGTCGGGGGTGTCCTCGGTGCTGGGCCTGGCCGAGGGCGAGCTGGTGGAGACCACGGGGGTGGCCCGCTCGGTGCGCACCGCGCTGCTGGAGGGCCGCGGCGCGGCCGGCCGGGCGCTGCGCGCGGTGCTGTCCTACGAGGAGGACGACCCGGAGCGGGTGGGCGAGGCGGGCCACGCGCTGTACGAGGTCTCCCGCGCGTACCTGGCGGGGCTGAGCACCGCGATGCGCACGGTGGGCGTGGTCTTCGACGAGCACTGAGCCCGCCGCCCGCCGGGTGGCGCGCGAGGGGGTGCGGCGCGGGTCCGGGCGACCTACCCTGGCGCCGTGACCGGGCTGGGCGAGGGCGGTGACCGGTGGGCCGAGCCCGTGGGGCCCTCGGACGCCGGTGAGGAACGCGCCCTGGAACTGGCGCACCGGGTGTTCGAGGCGGCCCGGCAGGGCCGCACCCGCGAGCTGTGCCTGTACCTGGACGCGGGCGTGCCGGTGGACTCCACCGACTCGCGGGGGGACTGCCTGCTGATGCTGGCCGCCTACCACGGCCACGAGTCCACGGTGCGGGCGCTGCTGGAGCGCGGCTGCCACCCGGACGAGGTGGACGCGCGCGGCAAGACGCCGCTGGCGGCGGCCGTCGTCAACGGCCACCGCGACCTGGTGGCCGCGCTCGTGGCCGCCGACGCCGACCCGTACCTGGGCAGCCCCAGCGCGCTGGAGGCGGCGCGCTTCTTCGGCCGCGAGGACCTGCTGGAGCTGCTCGAGGTGCCCGGCGAGGAGCCCGGCGAGGAGCCCGGCGGCGCCTGAGCGCCGGGCGCGCGGGGACCGGCGCGCGGGCGGCGCCGGACCCGCGCGGGTGCGCGGGCCGGGGTCCGGGCGCGCTCTGCCCTAGCCTGATCGCCAGCGGGCCGGATGCGGGCCCCGGCGAGCGGAGGCGGAGCAGGTGGTGGACCCGACCGGCACGCTGCCCGCCCGCCGCCGGCTGTCCCGGCACCCCGCGCAGGTCGTGGCCCTGGCGTTCGCGGCCGTGGTGGCGCTGGGCACGGCGCTGCTGTGGCTGCCGGTGTCGCGGCGCGGGCCGGGCGCGGCGGAGTTCGTCGACGCGCTGTTCACCGCGGTCAGCGCGCTGTGCGTCACCGGGCACGTCGTGGTCGACACCCGCGAGCACTGGTCGACGTTCGGGCTGGTCGTCATCCTCGTCCTGGCGCAGGTCGGCGGCTTCGGGATCATGACGTCGGCCTCGCTGCTGGGGGTGTTCGCCTCCCGGCGGCTGGGGCTGCGCTCGCGGATGCTCACGGCCACCGAGTCGCGCGGGCTGGAGCTGGGCGACGTGCGCGCGGTGCTGCTGGGCGTCGTGCGGGTCTCGCTGGTGGTGGAGCTGGTGACGGCGGTGCTGCTGACCGGGCGCCTGCTCACCGGCTACGGCGCCTCCCTCGGCGCGGCGCTCTGGGAGGGGAGCTTCCTGGCGGTCTCCTCCTTCAACAACGCCGGGTTCGTGCTGCGCTCGGACAGCATGACCGCGTTCGTGGCCGACCCGTGGATGTGCGGGCCGGTGATGGTGGCCGGCACGCTGGGCGGGCTGGGCTTCCCGGTCCTGCTGGAGCTGCGGCGGCAGTTCCGCAGCCCGCGGCGCTGGTCGCTGCACACCAAGCTGACGCTGACGACGACGGCGGCGCTGCTGGTGTTCGGGTGGGTGTTCCTGACGGTCAACGAGTGGCGCAACCCGGCGACGCTGGGGGCGCTGGACTGGTGGGCGCGGCCGCTGGCGGGGCTGTTCCAGACCACCGCCACGCGCAGCTCGGGGTTCAACTCGGTGGACATCACCCAGATGAACGGCGGCTCCTGGCTCGTCATGGACGTGCTGATGTTCATCGGCGGCGGCTCGGCGAGCACCGCCGGCGGCATCAAGGTCACCACGTTCGCGCTGCTGCTGGTGGTGGTGTTCGCGGAGTTCCGCGGCGAGCCCAGCGTGGCGGTCTTCGGCCGCACCGTGCCGGACCGGGTGTACCGGCAGGCGCTGACGGTGGCGCTGGTCTCGCTGGCGGTGGTCGTGGTGGCGACGCTGGTCATCGTGGAGCTGACCCGAGCCCCGGTGGACCAGGTGCTCTTCGAGGTGGTGTCCTCGTTCGCCACCGTGGGGCTGTCGTGCGGGCTGCTGGTGCAGCTGCCGGACTCCTGCCAGGTGATCCTGGCGGGTCTGATGTTCCTGGGCCGACTGGGGCCGATCACCCTGGGGGCCGCGCTGGCCCTGCGCGAGCGCGGCCGCGCCTACGAGTTCCCCGAAGGGAGGCCGATCATTGGCTAGGAGGTCCGCGGCGGCACGGCCGCGCTCGGTGGTGGTCATCGGCCTGGGCAGGTTCGGCCGGTCGCTGGCGCTGGAGCTGATGGAGGACGGGCAGGTCGACGTCCTGGGCATCGACAACGACCCCAAGCTCGTCGACGAGCTGGCCGGTCAGCTCACCCACGCCGTGGTGGCCGACTCCACCCGCGAGGAGGCGCTGCGCCAGCTCTCGGTGCACGAGTTCGACCGGGCCGTGGTGGGCATCGGCACGAACCTCGAGGCGAGCATCCTGACGGTCTCGACGCTGCTGCAGTTCGGCATCCGCAACGTGTGGGCGAAGGCGATCAGCGAGTCCCACGCGCGGATCCTCACCCAGCTCGGCGCGCACAAGGTGATCCGCCCCGAGCACGAGATGGGCATGCGGGTGGCGCACCTGGTGCGCGGCCGGATGCTGGACTACATCGAGTTCGACGACGGGTACGCGATGGCGAAGACGCTGCCGCCCACGCCGATCGTGGGGCAGACGCTCAGCGGCGCGAAGCTGCGCAGCACGTACCGGGTGACGGTGGTGGCGCACCACCGCCCCGGCGAGGGCTTCACCTACGCGACGCCGGAGACGGTGCTGTCCGCCGACGACGTGATCATCGTCTCGGGGCAGATCCGGGACGTGGAGGCGTTCAGCTCCCTGGCGTGAGGGCGCGGCCGGCGGGGAGCGCTCAGCCGCGGTCCTCGCCGGCGTCGGCCACGTCCTCCTCGGGGCGCGGCGGCACGTCCTGGTCCTGCTCCAGCTCCGGCACGGGCACCTCGTCCGGGTCGGGGGCGCGGCGGTCCACGCCGACGAAGCGGCGCCGCTCGGGCTCGCCGCGCTCGGCGCGGGTGAGGTCGATGAGCTTGCGCCGGTCGGGGCCGCGGCGGTGCTCGTCGCCCGTGGCGGGCGGCACGCCCGCCGGCCGGTCCTGCTCGCTGCCCGCTGCTGCGTCCACCGCTCCACCTCACCACGCCGCGCGCCCGCCTGCCACCTCCCCCGCCGCCCGCCCGCACCACGGCCCGCGCCGCGGTCCGCACGGTCGTATAGTGTCCCTATGCAACCTGATGAGCGGCTGGCCGCCCGGCTCCTCGTCGCCTGCTCGGAGCTGACCCGCGCGGCCACCGCGGCGGCCGCGGCCACCCCGCTCTCGCTCACCCAGGGCCGCGTGCTCGGCAACCTCGAGCGCCGCGGGCCGCTGCGCGTCAGCCGGCTCGCCGCCCTGGAGCGCTGCGCGCAGCCGAGCATGACCGCCCTGGTCACCCGCTGCGCCGACGCCGGCCTCGTGCTGCGCGGGGCCGACCCCGACGACGCGCGCGCCGTCCTGGTCCACCTCACCGCCCGCGGGGCGCAGGCCCTGGCCGAGCACCGCCGGGCCCTGGCCGAGCCGCTGCGCGAGGCGCTGGCGCTGCTCGGCGACGACGGGCGCACCGGCGCCGAGGACGCCGCGGCCCTGCTGGACCGCCTCGCCGGCGCCGTGCGCGGGACCACCGCCCCGACCGCCTGACCCCCCGACCCCACCACCCGCTCCCCGAGAGGAGGCCCCGTGCCGAGCACCGCTCCCACCGGACCCGCAGCCACCCCCCACCAGGACGCCCGCGGCGGTCCCGGCGGGCACGGCGGCCACGGGCTCCTGCGCCAGCCGACCGCCGTGTGGGCGGTCGCCTTCGCCGCCGTCGTGTCCTTCATGGGCATCGGCCTGGTCGACCCGATCCTGCCCGCCATCGCCGGCGACCTGGGCGCCACGAAGGCGCAGACGCTGCTGCTGTTCACGTCCTACCTGGGCATCACCGGCCTGGCGATGCTGCTCACCGGCTTCGTCTCCAGCCGCCTGGGCGCCAAGAGGACCCTCATGGCCGGGCTGCTGCTCATCGTCGCCTTCGCCGCCCTGGCCGGCTCCTCCGGCTCCATCGGCGCGATCATCGGCTTCCGCGCCGGCTGGGGCCTGGGCAACGCGCTGTTCATCGCCACCGCGCTGGCCACCATCGTCGGCGCCGCCAGCGGCGGCACCGCCACCGCGATCGTCCTGTACGAGGCGGCGCTGGGCCTGGGCATCGCCGCGGGCCCGCTCGTCGGCGGCCTGCTGGGCGAGGTGTCCTGGCGCGGGCCGTTCTTCGGCACCGCCGCCCTCATGGCGGTGGCCTTCCTGGTCATCGTCGTGGTGCTGCCCGCCACGCCGCGCCCCGCGGCGCCCACGTCGCTGGGCGACCCGGTGCGCGCGCTGCGCCACCGGGGCCTGCGCACCGTCGCCGTCACGGCGTTCCTCTACAACTTCGGGTTCTTCACCCTGCTGGCCTACACGCCCTTCGCCCTGGACATCGCCTCCCCGGTCCGGCTGGGCCTGGTGTTCTTCGGCTGGGGCCTGTGCCTGGCGGTGGCCTCGGTGTGGATCGCCCCGCGCCTGCAGCGCCGCTTCGGGCAGGTGCCGGTGGTGGGCGCGATGCTCACGCTGTTCGCGCTCGTGCTGGCCGTGGAGGCCGCCTGCTCCGGCACCCGCGCCGTGCTGGTCGTCGGCACCGTGGTCGCCGGGCTGTTCCTGGGCGTGAACAACACCGTCGTCACCGAGCTCGTCATGGAGGTCTCACCCGCGCAGCGCTCCACGGCGTCGGCGGCGTACTCCGCCGTGCGCTTCGCCGGCGGGGCGATCGCCGCGTGGGCGGCCGGCGAGCTGGGCGACTCCCTGGGCGACTGGGCGCCGTTCGTGCTCGGCGCCCTCGGCGTGGCCGCGGGCCTGCTGGTGCTCGTCTCCGGCCGCCGCCACGTCGTCGTGCACCGCCCCGCGCCGGCGGCCGGCTCGCCCGCCGAGGCCGCGGCCGTCACCGCCGGCGACGCCTGACGACCCCGCACCCCCCACACCCGCGCCCCTGCACCCCGTCCCTCCCCGCCCTCCCGCTCCACCCCGCCGCCCCGCCCGCCCCGCCCCGCGGGGGGGGGGTGTTGGGTTGGGGGGTTGTGTTGCTGGGGGGGGGGGGGGGGGGGGGGGGGGGGGGGGGGGGGGGGGGG
>NZ_JBJLSG010000110.1:0-16487 GCF_050871925.1 Kineococcus gurbantunggutensis | reverse complement strand
GGGGGGGCGGGGAGGGCGGGGCCCCGCCCCCCCCCGGCCCGGCCCGCGGCCCGCGCCCCGCCCCCCGCCCCCCCCGCCCCCCACGGCGTCGTCGACGGCCCGCGCCAGCGAGGCGGCCCGCTCGTCGCCGGGCAGGTCGTCCAGCAGCACCACCCGCCCGTCGGGGCCGGTCAGCGGCATCCTCCAGTTCGGGTACTCCAGCGAGGTGCCCGGCTGGTTCTGCGTGCGGCGGTCGCCGACGGCGTCGACGAGGGCCACGCCGATCATCAGCGAGGGCGCCAGCGCCAGGTAGCGGTGCAGCGCCTCGACGGTCTGCTGCTCCCCGGCGCCCCCGCGCAGCAGGCCGCGCTCGCGCACCAGGCCCAGGATGCGGTCCTGCTCGGCGCGGTCGCGCTCGCGCTCCTCGGCCGCAGGGCGCGTCAGCAGCCCCAGCCGGTCGCGCAGGGCGACGTGCTCCTGGGCCAGGTAGCCGGCGGTGGGCGGCAGGTCGTGCACGGTGACGGTGGCCATCGCCAGCTCGCGGTAGTCCTCGGGCCGGCGTGGGCTGGAGCCGTCGTACTCGAACCACAGCACGGCGCTGCCCAGCACGCCGCGCTCGGCGAGGTAGTCGCGCACCCACGGCTCGACGGTGCCCAGGTCCTCGCCGACGACGACGGCACCGGCGCGCTGGGCCTCCAGCACGAGGATCCCGATGAGGGCCTCGTGGTCCAGGCGCACGTAGGTGCCCTCGGAGGCCGGCGCCCCCTGCGGGATCCACCACAGCCGGAACAGGCCCAGGACGTGGTCCACGCGCAGGCCGCCGGCGTGCCGCAGGATCGTGCGGACCATGTCGCGGAAGGGCGCGTACTGCTCCTCGGCCAGGCGGTCCGGCCGCCACGGCGGCTGGCTCCAGTCCTGCCCCTGCTGGTTGAAGGCGTCCGGCGGGGCGCCGACGGTGACGCCGTGCGCCAGCGCGTCGCCCAGGGACCACACGTCGGCGCCGTCGGGGTGCACGCCCACGGCGAGGTCGTGGACGATGCCCGGCCCGGTGCCGGCGGCCGTGGCGAGGTCCTGCGCGGTGCGCAGCTGCTCGTCGCACTGCCACTGCAGCCAGCGGTGGAAGTCGACGCGCCCGCTCAGCTCGGCGGCGGCGCCGGAGGCGGCGGCGCGCTCGGGGCTGGAGACCTCCTCGGGCCAGTCGCTCACCGGCAGCCCGTGGCGCTCGGCGAGGGCGCACCAGGTGGCGAAGTCCGTCAGGCCCGGGTCCTCCTCGGCGACGTAGCGGCGGAAGGCGGCCTCGCGGGCGGGGGTGCGCCCGTGCCGGAAGACGACCTCCAGCGCCTGCCGCTTGGCGGCCCACACCGCGTCGCGGTCGATCTCGCCGGCGTCGGTGTTGGCCGGGCGGCAGCTCGCGGCGAGCTCCTCCACGGCGGCGCGGTCGGCCGGCGTCAGGTACGCGACCTCGCGCACGTCCTCCACCCGCAGGTAGACGGGGTTGAAGAAGCGGCGCGTGGTCGGCAGGTACGGCGAGGGCTCCATCGGCGGCACCGGCGAGGCGGCGGCCAGCGGGTTGACGAGCACCCACCCGGCGCCGCGCTCGGCGGCGTAGGAGGCCAGCTCCCCCAGGTCGGCGAGGTCGCCGACGCCCCAGGACCGCGAGGAGCGCACCGAGTACAGCTGGGACTGGTAGCCCCAGCTGCGCCCGCGCCGCAGCGCCTCGGGCAGCTCCAGGACGTCGGGGGTCACCACGAGCGGGCAGGTGGTGTCCCCGGAGGGGGTGTGCACGCGCAGCACGTGCCAGCCCAGCGGCAGGTCGTCGGGCACCTCGAAGGTGGCGCGGCCGGTGAGGCGGCCGTCCACGCGCACGGGGTCCACCCAGCGGTCCAGCTGGCGCAGCCCGGCCCAGCCGCCGTCCTCGAGCTCCACGAGCAGCTCGACGGGGTCGCCGTGCGGCACGTGCACCGGCACCGCGTGGGTGCGGCCCTCGCGGGCGACGACGACCGGCGGCAGGGTGCGCCGCCAGGGCCGCAGCTTCACCTCGTGCAGGGCGGCGTCGACGGCGTCGGGGCCGGAGACGTCCAGCCCCATCGCGGTCAGGACCGCCTCGATGGTGGAGCGGCGGACGGCGGTCTCCTCGCCCTGCCAGTCGGTGAACCGGGTGGCGACGCCGCAGGCGGAGGCCAGCTCGAGGAGCTGGGGGCCCGGGCGGTCGGCGGGGGTGGTGCGCGGGTGGTCTGACGGCACGGCGACGACTCTGCCAGAGCGCGCCCCTCCCGGCCCGTCCACGCGGGCGGGGCGGCGGCGGGGGCCGGGACGCGGCGGTGCGGCGGCGGTGCGGCGGCGGCGCGGCCCGGGTGCGGCGCCGCTGCGCCCGGGCGGTGCCCGCGGCTCCTAGGGTGGGCGTCCATGAGCAGCCCCCGCAGCGCCCCGCCCGCCCCGCGCCTGGACCTGGTGGAGGACCTGCACGGCGTCCCGGTCGCCGACCCCTACCGCTGGCTGGAGGACGCCGACGACCCGCGCACCCGCGCGTGGTCCGCGTGGCAGGACGAGGCGTGGGAGGGATTCGCCGCCGGGCTGCCGGGCCGGCAGCGCCTGGAGCGCCGGGTGCGCGAGCTGATGGGCACCGGCGCGGTGGGCGCCCCGGTGCACCGCGGGCAGCGCGTCTTCCGCAGCCGGCGCGACCCCGGCGCCGAGCACGCGGTGCTGCGGGTGACCGACGCGCCCGGCGCCGGCGAGCGGGTGCTGGTGGACCCCGTGGCGCTGGACCCCTCGGGCACCACGACGCTGGACTCCTGGCGCCCCAGCGTGGAGGGCGACCTGCTGGCGTACCAGGTCTCCGAGGGCGGCAGCGAGGAGAGCGTGCTGCGGGTGCTGGACGTGGCCACCGGCGAGGTCGTCGACGGCCCGCTGGACCGGGCGCGCTACTCCCCCGTGGCGTGGCTGCCCGCCCGCGAGGGCGAGCCGCGCGCGTTCTACTACGTGCGCCGGCTGCCGCCGGAGCAGCTGCCCGAGGCCGAGCGGCAGTACCACCGGCGGGTGTACCTGCACCGGGTGGGCACCGACCCCGCCGGGGACGTGGAGGTCTTCGGCGCGGGGATGTCGATGACGAACTACTACGGCGTGTGGACCTCGCGCGACGGGCGCTGGCTGGTCGTCAGCGCCTCCGACGGCACCGCGCCGCGCGACGACGTGTGGATCGCCGACCTGTCGGCCTGCGACCCGCAGGCCCCGGTGCTGCGGGAGGTCGTCACCGGCCGCGACGCGCAGACCAGCGCGTGGGTGGGCCGCGACGGGCGGCTGTACCTGCTGACCGACCTGGACGCCCCGCGCGGGCGCCTGGCGGTGGCCGACCCCGCCGCGCCGGGCGTGGAGGGTTGGCGCGACCTGGTGCCGCAGGCGGAGGACGCGCTGCTGGAGGACGTCGCCGTCCTGGACGGCCCCGGGCTGGACGAGCCGCTGCTCGTGGTGGGCTGGACCCGGCACGCCGTCTCCTCGCTGTCCGTGCACGAGCTGGCGGGCGGGCGGCGCCTGGAGGGCGCGGCCGGGACGATCGAGCTGCCCGGCACCGGCGCGGTGGGCGGCCTGGTGACCCGGCCCGAGGGCGGGCACGAGGTGTGGTTCGGCTACACCGACGCCACCACGCCCACCCACGTGCACCGCTACGACGCCCGCGACGGCTCGCTGTCCCTGGACGCCGCCCCGCCCGGCGCCGTGGAGGTGCCGGCGGTGACGAGCCGGCTGCTGGAGTACCGCAGCGACGACGGCACCGCGGTGCGCCTGCAGCTGACGGTGCGCACCGACGCCCTCGACGAGGACGGCCGCCCCCGCGCCGCGGCCCCGGCGATCCTGTACGGCTACGGCGGCTTCGGCATCAGCCTGGCCCCGCACTACGCGCCGGACGCGCTGGCGTGGGTGGAGGCCGGCGGGGTGTACGCCGTGGCGAACCTGCGCGGCGGCGGCGAGGAGGGCGAGGACTGGCACCGCGCCGGGATGCGCGAGCACAAGCAGAACGTCTTCGACGACTTCCACGCCGCGGCGAGGTTCCTCGTGGAGCAGGGCTGGACGACGCACGAGCGGCTGTGCGTGCACGGCGGCTCCAACGGCGGCCTGCTCGTGGGCGCGGCCCTGACGCAGCAGCCGCAGCTGTTCGCGGGCGTGGTGTGCTCCGCGCCGCTGCTGGACATGGTGCGCTACGAGCAGCACGGCCTGGGCGCCACCTGGAACGACGAGTACGGCACGGCCGCCGACCCGCAGGAGCTGCGCTGGCTGCTGTCGTACTCGCCGTACCACCGGGTGGTGGAGGGCACCGCGTACCCGGCGGTGCTGTTCACCGTGTTCGACGGCGACTCGCGGGTGGACCCGCTGCACGCGCGCAAGCTGTGCGCGGCGCTGCAGCACGCCACCTCCTCGGGGCGGCCGGTGCTGCTGCGCCGCGAGGGCGACGTGGGGCACGGCGCCCGCTCGGTCTCGCGCAGCGCCGGCCTGGTGCGCGACACCCTCGCCTTCGCCGCGGCCGCCACCGGCCTCGACCTGTCCTGACCCCGCCCGCACCCGCACCCCGCACCCGCACCCGCACCCGCACCCGCACCCGCACCCGAGGGAGAAGGAGCACCCGCACCCCGTGGCCGCCACGCCCACCGCCCCGAGCACCGGCACCGGCACCGCCGGCGCCGGTGAGGACCTGTCCACCGCGCTGAGCACCGGCACCGCCGACGCGGGCGAGACCGCGCGCACGGCCGTCGACTTCCTGCTCGACAAGCCGCTGAAGATCGTCATCGCCCTGCTGGTGTGCTTCGTGGCGCGCTACCTGCTGCTGCGCCTGATCGACCACGTCGCCGCGGGCATCGCCTCCGGGGCCAGCAGGCTGGGCGGGCGCGGCCGCCAGCACGGCCTGCTGGAGTCCTCCCCGCTGCTGTCGGAGCGGCGCGAGCAGCGCGCCGGCACGATCGCCTCGGTGCTCAAGAGCGCCACCACGCTCGTGCTGGGCGTCACCGCGGTGATGTCGGTGCTCGACGTGCTCGGGGTGTCCATCGCCCCGTTCCTGGCCTCGGCCGGGATCGCCGGCGTGGCCATCGGCTTCGGCGCCCAGGCGCTGGTGAAGGACTTCCTGTCGGGGTTCTTCATGCTCGCCGAGGACCAGTACGGCGTCGGCGACGTCGTCGACCTCGGCGACGCCACCGGCACCGTGGAGGCGGTGGGGCTGCGCGTGACGCGGCTGCGCGACGTGCAGGGCACCGTCTGGTACGTGCGCAACGGCGAGATCCTGCGCGTGGGCAACCAGAGCCAGGGCTGGGCGCGCGCCGTCCTCGACGTCTCCGTCACCTACGGCTCCGACGTCGCGCACGTGCAGGACATCCTGCAGGACCTCGGCGACGCCCTGGTGGAGGAGGAGGACTGGAAGGAGCTGGTGCTGGAGCGCCCCGAGGTGTGGGGCGTGGAGCAGATGGCCGCCGACGGCATCGTGCTGCGCCTGGTGGTCAAGACCGCCCCGCTGCAGCAGTGGGCCGTGCAGCGCGAGCTGCGCCGGCGCATCAAGGCGGCCTTCGACGCCGAGGGCATCGAGTTCCCGTACCCGCAGAGCACCGTGTGGCTGCGCCGCGACGGCGAGCGCGCGCCGCAGCGGCCGGCCGCCCCCGCGGACCCGGCCGCCGCGGCCGGCTCGCACCCCCCGCCGCCCAGCGAGGCGGACGTGTCGGCGGAGACCACGGCGAACGCGGACCCGGAGTCGGTGCGGCGCGGCGTGTGAGGGCCCCCGGCCCCGGGGGTCGCGGGTCGCGCTCGCGCCCGGGACCGCGGTGCCGGGCGAGCACCCCGGCGCGGGCGCACCCACCGGGTCGCGGGCCGGTCGGGCGGGGCCGACACTGACCGCGTGTACGACGACACCCCGGACGGGGCCCCCCTGGAGAACGCCCACGAGGTCGGCGACGGCGGGGGCCGCCTGGCGCTGGTGACCGGCGTCAGCGGCTACATCGGCGGCCGGCTGGTGCCCGAGCTGCTCGCGGCGGGCTTCCGCGTGCGGGCGGTGGCGCGCCGCCCGGAGGCGCTGCGGGACCGCCCGTGGATCGACGACGTGGAGGTCGTGGGCGCGGACGCCTCCGACGCCGGGGCGATCGGCCCGGCCCTGGAGGGCGTGGACGTCGCGTACTACCTGATCCACGCCATGAGCAGCGGCGCCTCGTTCTCCGCGGAGGACCGGCGCACGGCGCGCACCTTCGCGCGCGCGGCCACCGCGCAGCGGGTGGGCCGCGTGGTGTACCTCGGCGGGCTGTACCCGGAGGGCGAGGAGCTCTCCACGCACATGGAGTCGCGCCGGGAGGTCGGCGAGATCCTGCTGGACTCCCCCGTGCCGACGACCGTGCTGCGCGCCGCGGTGATCCTCGGCTCGGGCTCGGCGAGCTTCGAGATGATGCGCTACCTGACCGAGCGGCTGCCGGCGATGGTGTGCCCGAAGTGGGTGGGCAACCGCATCCAGCCGATCGCCGTGCGCGACGTGCTGCGCTACCTGGTGGGCTCGGCGGACATGCCCGCCGACGTGAACAGGGCCTTCGACATCGGCGGCCCCGACGTCATGACGTACCTGGACATGATGCGCGGCTACGCCGAGGTGGCGGGGCTGCCCAAGCGCCGCGTGCTGCCGGTGGAGGTGATGTCCCCGCGCCTGTCCAGCCACTGGGTCGGCGTCGTCACACCGGTGCCCAAGGAGATCGCCCGGCCCCTGGTGGAGAGCATGGTGCACGAGGTGGTGTGCAAGGAGCACGACATCGCGCGGTACGTGCCCGACCCCCCCGAGGGCCTCATCGGGTTCCGCGAGGCGGTGCGCCTGGCGCTGCAGCGCGTGCAGGAGGCCAACGTGGCGACGCGCTGGTCGAGCGCGTCGGTGCCCGGCGCCCCCAGCGACCCGCTGCCCTCCGACCCGGACTGGGCCGGCGGGAACCTGTACGTGGACGAGCGCACCACGGTGGTCGACGCCCCCGCGCACGTGCTGTGGCGCGTGCTGGAGGGCATCGGCGGCGAGAAGGGCTGGTACTCCTGGCCCATGGCGTGGGCGGTGCGCGGGGTGATGGACCGCTTCTCCGGCGGCCCCGGCCTGCGCCGCGGCCGGCGCGACCCGCACCGCCTCATGGTGGGCGACGCGGTGGACTGGTGGCGCGTGGAGGAGCGCGAGGAGGACCGGCTGCTGCGGCTGCGCGCGGAGATGCGCCTACCGGGCCTGGCGTGGCTGGACCTGCGCGTGGAGACCGACGCCGTGGGGCGCACGCTGTTCCGCCAGCGCGCGCTGTTCCACCCCAAGGGCCTGGCCGGGCAGGCGTACTGGGCGGCGATCAGCCCGTTCCACGACGTCGTCTTCGGCGGCATGCAGCGCAACGTGAAGAGCACCGCCGAGGCGGCGGCGCGCGCGGAGGGGGCGCCGGCAGGGGCGACACTGGTGGCGTGAGCCCAGACGAGCCCCTCGTGCGACCGCAGAACCTGCTCGGGCGCAAGCCCGCCGGACCCGGCGGCGGGACGGTCACCTTCTACGACGAGGTCGGCGGCCACGAGACGTTCGTGCGCCTCGTGGACGTCTTCTACGACGGCGTCGCCGCCGACGAGGTGCTGCGCCCGCTGTACCCCGAGGCGGACCTGGGCCCCGCCAGGGAGCGGCTGCGGATGTTCCTGGAGCAGTACTGGGGCGGGCCGACCACGTACTCCGAGCAGCGCGGCCACCCGCGCCTGCGCATGCGGCACGCCCCCTTCAAGGTCAACCCCGACGCGCGCGACCGCTGGCTGGCGCACATGCGCGTCGCCGTGGACTCCCTCGACCTGCCGCCGGCCCAGCACGGCCTGCTGTGGGACTACCTGGAGCGCGCGGCGCACAGCATGCTCAACACGTTCGAGGACTGAGGGGTCGGCTCCTCGGGCCGGCTTCCCGGTTCTCGATCGCTGGTCGGGTTCTCGCCCGGTGAGCGGGTTCGCGCCCGGGAGCCGTGGTGCCCCGTCACCCTCTGAGCCCACCTCGTGCGCAGCCCCGCTCTCGGCCTCACACCTCGCCTGCCGTGACCGAGGAAGTGGCAACTTCCTCGGTCACCGTGATCGTGCACGGTCCGGTCCTCAACCGTGCACGATCACGGCAGGTACGGGGGTCACCGCGGGACCGCAGCGCCGGAACGGGCCGGAGGCGGGTAGGGCGCTCGGCGTCCGGAGCCCGCCCGCAGCACCCGGGCGCGGTGGTGCACCCGGCAGCGGGCGGAGAGCCGAGCGCCCCACCCGCCGCAGGCCACCAACCCGACCACGCGGGCCCGCTCGGCCCCGCGGACCCGACCCCGCGAAGCCAGGCGGAGCAGGGACCTCAGGAGCGGGGCACGGCCAGGCTGAGCGCGACGTCGCCGTGCGGGTCCACCCACCAGCGGGTCAGCTCCAGCCCGGCGGCGGCGAGCTCGCGCTGCACGGTCTCGCGGCGGAACTTGCTGGAGACCTCGGTGCGCAGCTCCTCACCCTCGGCGAAGGGCACCTCCAGGTCGAGCGCGCGGACGCGGACCGTGAGGGCCCGGCGGGCGCGCAGGCGCATCTCGACGCGCTCGTGCTCGGGCACCCAGGCGGCGACGTGGTCGAAGTCGTCGGGGTCGAGGTCCGCGCCGAGCTCGCGGTCGATCACGCGCAGGACGTTCTTGTTGAACTCCGCGGTCACGCCGGCGGCGTCGTCGTAGGCGGCGAGCAGGCGCGCGGTGTCCTTGACGAGGTCGGTGCCGAGCAGGAGGGCGTCGCCGGGGGCGAGGGTGGCGGCCAGGGAGGCGAGGAAGCGCGCCCGCCCGGCGGGTTCGAGGTTGCCGATGGTGGAGCCGAGGAAGGCGACGAGGCGGCGGCCGCCGCGGGGCAGGCGGTCCAGGTGCTGCTCGAAGTCGCCGACGACGGCGTGCACGGCCACGCCGGGGTGCTCGGCCGCCACGGCGGAACCGGCCTCGCCGAGCACGACGGCGTCGACGTCGAACGGCACGAACCGGCGCAGGGTCCCGGCGGCGGCGAGGGCGTCGAGCAGCAGGCGGGTCTTCTCGCTGGTGCCGCTGCCGAGCTCGACGAGGGTGTCGGCGCCGGTGGCGGTGGCGACCTCGCCGGCGACGCGTTCGAGCAGCGCCCGCTCGCGCCGGGTCGGGTAGTACTCGGGCAGGCGGGTGATCTCGTCGAACAGGCGGCTGCCGCGCTCGTCGTAGAACCACTTGGAGGGCAGCGTCTTCGGGGTCGCGCTCAGCCCGGCGCGCACGTCGCTGCGCAGGGCCCGCGCGAGGACGTCGGGCGTGAGGTGCCGCTCGAGGACGAGGGGCAGCGCACCGGCGCCGCTGGTGGCGCCGCTGGTGGTGGGGGTGGTGCTCACGTCGTCTCCAGGGGGGTCAGCTCGACGCCGGCGGGCGTCGCGGTCACGAGGGTGCGGTCGGGCACGTCGCACCAGCGGGGGTCGTCGTCGAAGGGCTCGCTGGCCAGCGCGACGCCGGCGGGGGTGCGCAGCACGCTGAGGGTGTCGCCCCAGGCGGTGGCCAGGACGCGCTCGCCGTCGGTGAGCAGGACGTTGAGGCGGGCGCGCGGGTCGGCGGCGCCGACGGCGGCGACGCGCGCGCCGAGCTCGTAGGGGGCGGCGAGCAGGTGGGCGGCCAGGACGGCGCTGTCGCAGACGGACTCCGCCGCCGGCCACGCCGAGGCGGGCAGCACGGCCCGGTCCACGACGCCGTTGTGGGAGAGCAGGTACCGCCCGCGCGTGAACGGCGCGCAGGCGCTCTCGTCGCCGGGCATGCCGACGGTGGCGCTGCGCACGGCGGCGAGCACGCACCCGGAGGAGACGTGCGGGGCCACGGAGGCCAGCGAGGCCTCCGCCCACAGCGGGCGCGCGCCGCGCCAGCGGGCGGGTTCGGGGCGCGCGGGGCTGTACCAGCCGACGCCCCAGCCGTCGGCGTTGACGGTGCCGTGGGCCTGCCGGCGCGGGGCCCAGCTCTGCCGCAGCAGCCCGTGCTCGGGGTCGAGCAGCAGCCCGGCGAGGGTGCGCGGTTCACCGGTCCAGGCGAGGTGGCGGCACACTCAGGCGTCCCAGGCCAGGCGCACGCCGGTGAAGACCTGCCGGCGCACCGGGTGGTCCCAGTTGCGGAACGAGGGGCGCACGGCGGCGGGCGCGGTGGCCCACGCCCCGCCGCGCAGGACGCGGTAGTCGCCGCCGAAGAACGGCGCGGAGTAGGTGTCGTAGAGCATCGGGGAGAAACCCGGCCACGGCTCGAAGCGGGACGTCGTCCACTCCCACACGTCGCCGATCATCTGCTCCGCGCCGTAGGCCGAGGCGCCGGCGGGGTAGGCGCCGACCTGCGCGGGGCCCAGGGCGGTGCCGCCGAGGTTGGCGCGCTCGGCGGTGGCGGGCGCCTGGCCCCACGGCCAGCGGCGGCGGCGGCCGGTCGCGGGGTCCCACGCGCACGCCTTCTCCCACTCCACCTCGGTGGGCAGGCGGGCCCCGGCCCAGCGCGCGTACGCCTGCGCCTCGTGGAAGTCCACGTGCTGCACGGGTTCGGCGGGGTCCACGGCGCGCACGACGCCGAAGCGGCGGTGCGTGAACCACCCGGCGCCGTCCGGTTCCCACGACAGCGGCGCGCGCAGGCCGGCGGCGACGCGGTGCGCCCAGCCGGTGCCCGTCCACAGCCGCGGGTCGTCGTAGCCGCCGGCGGCGACGAAACCGGCCCACTCGGCGTTGGTGACGGGCACGCGGCCGATGCGGAAGGCGGGCACGTGCACCTCGTGCCGGGGCGTCTCGTTGTCCAGCGCCCACGGCTCGTCGGCGGGGTCGGCGCCGAGGAGGAACGGCCCGGCGGGCACGAGGACGGACCCGGCGGGCACGGGCCGCCCGGGCGGGGTGGGCGCGGGGGTCAGCAGCGGGGCGCCGGCGCGCAGGCCGTGGGTGGCGAGCATCGTCTCGTCGTGCTGGTGCTCGTGCTGGGCGACCATCGCGGCGGTGAACGCGGAGCGCTCGGGGGTGCTCGCGGCGAGGGCGTCCAGGACGCGGGCGCGCACGTCGGCCAGGGCGCGGCGGGAGGCGCGCGCGTCGAGCAGCGGCAGCTGCGTGCGGGTGGCGCGGGGGTGCTCGAAGGCGTCGTAGAGGCAGGCGATCGCGGGGTGGAAGACGGGGTCGCGGTCGGGGTCGGCCACCTGCAGCAGCCACTGCTCCTCCTGCTGGCCGACGTGGGCGAGGTCCCACACGAGCGGGCTCATCAGCGGGGAGTGCTGGGCGGTCAGCTCGGCGTCGTCGAAGTCGGTGAGGGCCAGGGTGGAGCGGCGGGCGGACTCCAGGGCGTCCACGGCCGCCCGCAGGTCCGCGGCGGGACCGGTGGTGCCGGTGCCGCCGGTGCCAGCGGTGCCGCCGGCGGTGGTGGTGCCGGTGTCGGTGTGGGTCATCGCAGCTCCTCCGCGGTCAGGCAGGCGGCCGGCCCGCTGCGGCGGGCCCGCTCGGTCACGAGGTCGGCCGGGGTGCGCCCGGCGGCGGTCAGCTCGGCCCAGGCGGCCGCGCAGCCGCGCAGGGCCTCGGGCACGGCGGGCACGGCGGCCTCCACGACGGCGGCGGCCGCGCGGACGGGGTGGTCGCCGGCCTCGTCGAGCACCGCGGCGGCGGCGTCGGCGGCGCGCTCGTCGTCGACGAGGGCGGCCACCACGGCGGCCAGCCCCGGCCACCACGCGGCGGGCACGGCGTCCAGCACGCGCACCTCCAGGAAGCCGCGCAGGCGCACCGGCGGCCACAGGGTGCTCAGGTGCAGGTCGACGTCGGCGGCGGTGGGCGGCCGCGCGTGCAGCGGCCGGCGCCCGCCGGCCCAGTCGGCGAGGGTGACCGGCTCCAGCACGGGCCGGCAGGGGGCGTGCTCGCCGTCGCGCACGAGCATGACGGGCGCGGCGAGGGCGAAGGCGGCCCACTCCCCGGCGGGGTCGGTCCCGCCGCCGCCGGGGCGGGTGCAGCGGCCCGGCTCCAGCCGCCGCCACACGCCCTGGCGGGTGGAGGCGGTGCCGTCGGCGCGCCCGGCCAGCAGCGGGCTGCTCGCGCCGAGCGCGGCCAGGACGGGCAGCAGCCGGTGCAGGTGGGCCAGGCGCTGCGCCCAGCGGTGCGGCGGGCCGGCTTCGAGGTTGACCTGCAGGGAGGCGGTGGAGCACATCATCGCCGCGCCGTCGGCGCCGTGGCCCACGGCGGCGAAGTGCTCGGCCATCGCGGCGTAGCGCGAGCCGGGGTTGACGCGCACGGGCTCGCGGACCAGGTCGGTGCCGGTGCTCAGCAGGGCGATCCCGTCGGCGGCGAGGACGGCGTCGACGTGCGCGGCGTCGCGGCGCAGCGCCTCCACGGCGGCCTCGGCGCCGGGCAGCGGCGGGGTGGACAGCTCCACCTGGCCGCCGGGTTCGAGGGTGAGGCGGGAGCCGGCGGGCGGCACGACGCCGCGCAGGGCGCCGGTGAGGCGGTCCCAGGCGACGCGCCGGCCGGGAGCGGCGAGGTCGACGGCGTGGCGCTCCAGCTCCAGCCCGACGGTGCCGGGAGTCCCGGCGCGCAGGGCGGCGGCGGCGACGTGGTGGTGCACGGCGGCGACGTCGAGGGGACGCTCTGCGTCCCCCGCGTCCCCGGCCGTCTGCTCGACGGAGGACAGCACGGGCAAGGCCCCTTCCAGGTCCGGACCGGCTCCTCACGGAGCCGCGGGTCGGCGTGGGGCCACCGTTCGTGGCCTCGCCCGGAGCGTCGCACGCGCCCCGGGCACGGGCAAGAGCACCCCCCGCTCAGGGGCCGGCGGGTCCCCCGGCGCCCGCGGCGCCGTCGGCGTCCTCGCGGGGGGCGTGCTCGGCCAGGAAGCGGTAGACCTCGCTGTCGTCCACGCCGGGGAAGCGGCCCGAGGGCAGCGGGGCGAGGGTCTGCGCGTGCAGGCGGGCGCTGGGCCAGGCCGCGTCGGCCCAGCGCCGCTCCAGCTCCGCCGGGGGGCGCCGGCAGCACGAGGCGTCCGGGCAGCGGCTGCGCCGGCGCACCCGCGTGTCGCGGCCGCGGAACCACTTCGCGTGCGCGTACGGCACCCCCACGGTGATGGAGAAACCGCCGCCGTCGGCGGAGCCGGTCTGGCTGGAGCACCAGAACGTGCCCGCCGGGGTGTCGGTGTACTGGTAGTTCTCCGTGGTGCGGTTGCGCACCTCGAACACGGTGCGCGCCGTCCAGCGCCGGCACACCGGCTGGCCCTCGATGGCGCCGGAGGAGTCCTGCGGGAAGGGCACGCCGTCGTTCTCGTACCCGCGGTACAGGGCGCCGTCGTCGCCCACGCGCAGGAAGTGCACGGGGATTCCCAGGTGCGAGGTGAGCAGGTTCGTCAGCCGGTGCGCGGCGGCCTCGTGGGTGACGCCGAACGCGTCGCGGAAGTCCTCCACCGCGAGGTCCTTGTCGGCCTTGGCGGCGGAGAGGAACTGCACCGCGGCGCTGCGCGGCAGCAGGCAGCACGCGGCGAAGTAGTTGATCTCCAGGCGCTGGCGCAGGAACTGCGCGTAGCTGGCGGGGCGCTCGTGGCCCAGGACGCGGTGCGCGATGGCCTGCAGCGCCAGGGAGCGCAGGCCGTGCCCGCCGGGGATCGAGGCCGGCGGCAGGTAGATGCGGCCGTTGACCAGGTCGGTGACCGTGCGGGTGGAGTGCGGCAGGTCCTCCACGTGGATGAGGGAGAAACCCAGGTCCTGGGCCATGCGGGCGACCTGGCGGTGGGTGAGCGCGCCGACGGTGTACCCGGCGGAGCGCACGAGGTCCTCGGCGACCTCCTCCACCTCGGGCAGGTGGTTGTCCACCGCCCGCATGAGCAGCCGGATGCGGGTGTTGGCGCGGCGGGCCTCCTCGGGGGTGGCGTTGGCGGCGTCGTGCCGGCGGGCCAGCTCGCGGTGCAGCGCCACGAGCGCCTCCAGCGCGTCGGGGGGCAGCTTGCGCCCGGCGGAGACCTGCGGCAGCCCCAGCGAGCGCACGAGCGGGCTGCGCTGGGCCTGCTCCAGCTCGATCTCCAGCGCCGCCCGGCGGGTGGGGGGCGGAGCGGGGTCCAGCAGGTCCGCGGGGGTGACGCCCAGCGCGCCGGCGACGGCGGCGATGAGCGACAGGCGCGGTTCGCGCTTGCCGTTCTCCACCTGCGAGAGCAGGGACTGCGCCGTGCCCACCGCCTCCCCCAGCTGCGCCAGGGTCAGGCCGCGCTCGCGGCGGTGGTGGCGGATGCGCCGGCCCACGGACAGGGCGTCCAGGCCCCGCGGTCCGGCGGCCTCGGCGGTGGACGTCTCGGACAGCGGCTCCAGCGCCGCGACGCGCAACGGGGACACGACTTCACAGTAGGTGAAGAACGGCCGATCTTCACAGCGCTTCCTGCTTGTGAGGGGGTCGCGGGCGCCGCCATCGTGAAGCCACCGAGGCAGACCGCCGCACCACCGCCGACCGCGAGGAGCGCCGCCGTGACGACCGAGATGACCCCCGTGACCGCCGTCGGGACGACGGGGCCCGCGCCGGCGTCGTTCGTGGACCTGGACGCCCCGCGCCTGGCGGGGGCGCCGACGACGAACCCGGCCCTGCTGGCGTGGGTGCGCGACACCGCCCGCCTCACCCAGCCCGACGAGGTCGTGTGGTGCGACGGCTCGCAGGAGGAGTTCGACCGGCTCACCGCGCAGATGGTCGCCTCCGGCACCCTGCTCGCGCTGAACCCGGCCAAGCGCCCGGGCAGCTTCCTGGCGCGCTCGGCCCCCTCCGACGTGGCCCGGGTGGAGAACCGCACGTTCATCGCCTCCCGCCGCCGCGAGGACGCCGGCCCCACGAACAACTGGCGCGACCCCGACGCGCTGCGCGAGGAGCTGGCCGGGGTGTTCAGCGGCTGCATGCGCGGTCGCACCATGTACGTGGTGCCGTTCTCGATGGGGCCGGTCGGCGGGCCGATCTCCCAGCTCGGCGTGCAGGTCACCGACTCCCCCTACGTCGTGGTGAGCATGCGCACCATGACCCGCACGGGCTCGGCCGCGCTGGCCGCGCTGACGCCCGGAACGCCGTTCGTGCCCGCCGTGCACAGCGTGGGTTTCCCGCTCGTGGACCCCATCGGGCGCACCCGCGCCGACGTGCCCTGGCCGTGCAACGACCTGAAGTACGTGGCGCACTTCCCCGAGACGCGCGAGATCTTCTCCTTCGGCTCCGGCTACGGCGGCAACGCGCTGCTGGGCAAGAAGTGCTTCGCGCTGCGCATCGCCTCGGCGATGGCGCGCGAGGAGGGCTGGCTCGCCGAGCACATGCTCCTGGTGAGGGTCACCAGCCCGGAGGGGAGGGTGTTCCGCCTCGCGGCGGCGTTCCCCTCCGCCTGCGGCAAGACGAACCTGGCGATGCTGCGCCCCACCGTGCCGGGCTGGACGGTGGAGACCATCGGCGACGACATCGCCTGGATGCGCCCGGGCCCCGACGGCCGGCTGCGCGCCATCAACCCCGAGGCGGGTTTCTTCGGCGTCGCCCCCGGCACCGGGTGGTCGACGAACCCCACCGCGATGCGGATGCTCGAGCGGGACGTCATCTTCACCAACGTCGCCCTCACCGACGACGGCGACGTGTGGTGGGAGGGCATGACCGAGGAGCCGCCGGCGCACCTGCTGGACTGGCGGGGCCGGGACTGGACGCCGGAGCTGGGCGCGGCCACCGGCCGCACCGCCGCGCACCCCAACGCCCGCTTCACCGTCGCGGCGCGGCAGTGCCCCTCGATCGCGGAGGAGTTCGAGGACCCCGAGGGCGTGCCGGTCGACGCGGTCCTGTTCGGCGGGCGCCGGCGCAGCAACGTGCCGCTGGTGGCCGAGGCGCTGGACTGGAGCCAGGGGGTGTTCATGGGCGCGTCCGTCTCCAGCGAGCAGACCGCCGCCGCCGAGGGCACCGTGGGGCAGTTGCGCCACGACCCGTTCGCGATGCTGCCCTTCGCCGGCTACCACATGGGCGACTACTTCGCGCACTGGCTCTCGATGCGCGACCGCCTGCCGGCGGCGGGCCTGCCGCGGGTGTACTCGGTGAACTGGTTCCGCCGCGGCGAGGACGGCCGCTTCCTGTGGCCCGGTTTCGGCGAGAACTCCCGCGTGCTGGAGTGGGTCTGCCGGCGCCTGGAGGGGACGGCCGGCGCCCGGTTCACGCCGCTGGGCAACGTGCCCGCCGACGGCGCGCTGGACCTGCGGGGCCTGGACCTGCCCGAGGCGGACCTGGCGGAGCTGTTCGCCGTCGACGCCGGCGCCTGGCTGGCCGAGGCCGACCACCTGGAGGAGTACTTCGCGCGCTTCGGCACGCGCCTGCCGGCGGAGATCACCGGCCACCTGGACCTGCTGCGCTACCGCCTGGCCGGCGAGCGGGCCCTCTGATCCGCCGTGGGGGGGGGGGGGGGGGGGGGGGGGGGGGGGGGGGGGGGGGGGGGGGGGGGGGGCGGGGGGGGGCGGGGGGGGGGGGGGGGGGGGGGGGGGGGGGGGGGGGGGGGGGGGGGGGGGGGGGGGGGGGGGGGGGGGGGGGGGGGGGGGCGGGGGGG
>NZ_JBJLSG010000109.1:0-16614 GCF_050871925.1 Kineococcus gurbantunggutensis | reverse complement strand
TTAAGCAGTGCTAACCGGCTGGCAGGCGGGGCACCCCCCCGGGGGCGTTGCTGGTCAGGTGGGTGCCGCCGGGGGTGGCGTGGGCGGCGCCCGCCCTCGCCTCGGTGGTGCCCTCGTCGTAGAGGACGACGTACTCGCCGTCGGTGCGCACGGCGGCGCCGGTGCCGGTGGTGCCGGCGGTGCTGCTCGGGGTGCTCGGGGTGGTGGCCGTGGGGTCCGCGGACGACGCGGTCTGCGTGGCCGCCAGGGTGGCCGCGACGAGCGTGACGCTCACCGCGGAGGAGAGGACGATCTTGCGCACGAGGCCTCCAGCGTGGGGAACGGACGGGGAAGTCACCCGTCCGGCGCAGTGCTGTGGCTGAGTGTGGTGCGCAGGTCACGCACGGACAAGCTGACGCGCTGGGCGGCGCGCGCGCCACCGGGAGGGGCGCGGCACCGGGGTCAGCGGCGCACCAGCTCCAGCAGGACGTCCAGCAGGCGCCGGCCGTCCAGGCGCAGGCCGTCGTGGTGGTACTCGTTGGTGACGAACGTGCGGGCCCCGCGGACCGCGCGCGCGGTGTCCCGGCTGAAGGCGTACGGCACGAACACGTCCTCGACGTACACCGCCGCGGCCACCGGCACGGTGTTGGCGGCCAGCACCTCCGGGTCGTACAGCGCGGGCAGGTCCTCGCGGGCGGCGAGCAGCTCCGCGGCCCCGCGCAGCGGCACCAGCGCCGGGTCCTCCTCGAACTGCCAGGGGTAGACGTGCTCGGCGGTGAACCGGAACGGCGCGCCGGGGCCGGCGTCGAGGGAGAACTCGGGGAACTCCGCGCGCACCCGGTGCGCCGACCAGCGGGTGGCCCCGCCGGTGGCCGGGCCCTGCGCGTAGATGCTCTCGTGCAGCACCGCGTACAGCGGGTGCGCCTCGAACGACAGCCGCCGGCCGGCCTCGGTCAGGAACCGCCGCCGCAGCCGGCGCTCGCCGCGCACGGTGGTGAAGGGGTCCTCCAGGGCGAAGTGCAGCGCGTCGAAGCCGGAGGTCTGCCCCAGCGCGGTGCCCAGGGTGCGGAAGCGGCGCGAGCTCAGCCGCTCCCCGGTGGGCAGCAGCTCCTCCTGGCCGTCCAGGTGCGCGGCCACCGCGCGGGCGACGGCCTCGTCGCGCGGGTACCTGGCGAAGAACTCCCGGTTGCGCCGAGCGGTGGACGCGTAGGTGGCGCGGTACACCTCGTCGGCGGAGGTGCGCAGGCCCGGCAGGCCCGCGGTGACCAGCGCGCCGGCCAGCCCGTGCGGGGCCTGCGAGAGGTAGCAGGTGATGGCGAAACCGCCGTAGCTCTGCCCCAGAACCCACCAGGGCTCCTCGCCCTGCAGCGCCCGGCGCAGCGCCTCGGCGTCGGCGACGATGCCGTCGGCGCGGAAGTGCGCCAGGTGCCTCGCCTGCGCGGCCGCGTCGCCGACCTCGCCGAGGGACTGCGCGTCCAGCGGCGTGGAGCGCCCGGTGCCGCGCTGGTCCAGCAGCACGACGCGGAACTCCTCCAGCGCCCGGTCCAGCCAGCCGCCCACGACGTCCGGGCGCGGGGCGGGGTTGCCCGGACCGCCCTGGAAGAACACCAGCCGCGGGCGGTCCGCGCGCCCGGTGCGCACGTACTCGCGGGCGAACACCTCGACCGCGCCCGGCTCGGCGCCGGTGCGGTCCAGCGGGACGGTCAGGACGTGCTCGTGCACGTCGTGGCCGTCGACGCGGTGCGAGGCGGTGACGAGCGCCGGGGTCGCGCCCACCGCTCTCAGGCCCCGAAACCGGTGCCGGTGCGGCGGGCGCGGGCCCGCAGCCGCTCGCCCTTGTCGACCGCGGTCTGGCGCAGCGACTCCTGGAACTCCACCACCCGCGCGCGCAGCGCCTCGTCGGAGGCGGCGAGGACCCGCACGGCGAGCAGGCCTGCGTTGCGGGCCCCGCCGATGGAGACGGTGGCCACCGGCACGCCCGAGGGCATCTGCACGATGGACAGCAGCGAGTCCATCCCGTCCAGGTGCCGCAGCGGCACGGGCACGCCGATGACGGGCAGCGGGGTGACGCTGGCGAGCATCCCCGGCAGGTGCGCCGCGCCGCCCGCGCCGGCGATCACCACCCGCAGGCCGCGCCCGGCCGCCGAGGCGCCCCAGGCCACCATGTCGTGCGGCATGCGGTGCGCGGAGACGACGTCGACCTCGCAGGCGATCCCGAACTCCTCCAGGGCCTTGGCCGCCTCCTCCATGACGGGCCAGTCGGAGTCCGAACCCATGACCAGGCCGACCACCGGTGCGCTCACTCGTCGATCTCCCCCGCGATGAAGGCCGCCGCGTGCCGGGCACGCGCGCGGACGGTTTCCAGGTCGTCGCCGAAGACGGTGACGTGCCCGAGCTTGCGGCCGGGCCGCTGCTCCTTGCCGTACAGGTGCACCTTGGCACCCGGGTCGTGCGCCATGACGTGCAGGTAGGAGCGGTACAGGTCCGCGTGCCGCTCCTGCGTGCGCTCCGGGCCCAGGACGTTGACCATTACCGTCCACGGCGCGCGCGCGGAGGTGTCCCCCAGCGGCAGGTCCAGCACGGCGCGCAGGTGTTGCTCGAACTGGCCGGTCACCGAGCCGTCGATGCTCCAGTGCCCGGAGTTGTGCGGGCGCATGGCCAACTCGTTGACGAGGACCTCGCGGCGCCCGTCGCGCTCGACCTCGAACACCTCCACCGCCAGCACGCCGGTGACGCCCAGGCCGCCGGCGATGCGCAGCGCCACGTCCGTCAGGTGCGCGGCCAGGTCGGGGTCCAGGTCCGGGGCGGGGGCGGTGACCTCGTGACACACCCCGCGGCGCTGCACGGTCTCCACCACCGGCCAGGCCGCCGCCTGCCCGGAGGGGCTGCGCGCCACCAGGGCGGCCAGCTCGCGGGTGAAGGCCACGCGCTCCTCCACCAGCAGCGGCCCGCGCCCGGCCCAGTCGGCGAACCAGGCGTCGGCGGTGGCCCACCCGGCGTCGCCGGGCCCGTCGAGCACGAGCACGCCCTTGCCGTCGTAGCCGCCGCGCGGGGTCTTCAGCACCACCGGCCAGCCGGCGTCCGCGGCGAAGGCCTCCACGTCCGCGCGCCCGGCCACCGCCGCCCACCGCGGGCAGGGCACCCCCAGCGCGGTGAGGCGCTCGCGCATGACGAGCTTGTCCTGGGCGTGCACGAGGGCCTCGGCGCCGGGCTGCACGCTCGTCAGCCCCGCCATCGCCCGCAGCCCCTCGCCGGGCACGTGCTCGTGGTCGAAGGTCACCGCGTCGCACCCGGCGGCGAAGGCGCGCAGCGCGTCGAGGTCGTCGGCCGCGCCCACGGGGGCGTCCGCGACGACCTGCGCGGCGCTGACGTCCGGGCCCTCGGCCAGCACCCGCAGCCGCAGGCCCAGCGCCACCGCGGCCGGCTGCATCATCCGGGCGAGCTGGCCGCCGCCGACGACGCCGACGACCGGGAAGCCGCCGGGGCGCGCGTAGGGGGCGGGGTCCGGGCGGGTGCCCGGGGCGGCGCCGGGAGCGGTGCCGGGAGCGGTGGCGGGGGCGTCGGCGGAGGGGGCGCTCGTCACGTCAGGCAGGGTAGGCGACCGCCCGCGGCTCAGGTCCGCGGCGTGTCGGCCGACGGGAGGGCGTCGCGGAGGCGGGCGTGGTGCACGCTCGTCCCGGGATGCCCGGGCCGCACGGGTGGTTCATCCTGGGTCCGCGCTCCGCGGACCCGCGGAGCATCCCACGGAGGGGGAACAGTCAGTGCTCACCGTCATCGCCTGCGTGGCGCTCGTCGTCGTCGGCATCCTCGGAGCCGTCAAGATGGAGGACCACCTCGACCCGTCGAAGGGCCGCAGCCGCGTCGAGCGCTGAGGGACGGGTCCCCGCGGACTCACAGCCCGATCGGCCAGACTGCGGGCCCGGTACGACCGAGCCCCGGCCGAGGAGCGGGTGGGGCGCGACGAACGGAGCACCGCCCACCGTGGCCGACCACACCGACGCAACGCCCCGCACCGCCCCCGCGCCCGGCCCGGCGCACGACGCCCCGCGCCCCGGCCTGGTGGCGCGGCTGCGCGACACCTACGAGGTGCTGGCGCGCGAGGCCGCCAAGTTCGGGGTGGTCGGGGCGGTGGCCTTCGTCACCGACTTCGGCGTCTTCAACCTGCTGAGCTTCGCCGGCCCCGGCGGCGAGGGCGTGCTGCACCACAAGCCGCTGACGGCCAACGGCATCGCCATCGTGGTCAGCGTGGTCGTGGCCTGGCTGGGCAACCGCTACTGGACGTTCCGGCACCGCCGGCGCGCCTCGGCGCCGCGCGAGCTGCTGATGTTCGCGCTGATGAACGGCGCGGGGCTGCTCATCAGCGCCGCCTGCCTGGCCTTCACGTACTACGTGCTGCAGCTGCGCGGGCCGGTGGCCTCCAACGTCTCGGCGAAGGTGGTCGGCGTCGGGCTGGGCACCCTGTTCCGCTGGTGGGCCTACCGCCGCTTCGTGTTCGTGGAGGAGCTGCGCGAGGAGGGCTGGGACGCGCACGGCGCGGACCGCGCCGCCGGGCCCGCGGGCGAGCCGGCCGGTGGGCCCGCCGACGAGCGCGGCGCCGCCCCCGGCCCGCGCCGCGGCGAGGAGCGCGCCGGCTCGTCAGCGCCCGCGCAGGTGGACGACGTCCGCGGCGGCCAGGCTCGTCCGGGCGCCGCCTGAGCCGCGCACCACGAGCCGGCCGTCGGCGTCGACGTCCTCCGCCTCGCCGTCCAGGACGTCGCCGCCGGGCAGGTGGGCGCGCACGGGCGCGCCGAGGGTGAGGCACGCGGCGCGGTAGGCGGCCGCGGTGGCCGCCGGGTCCGCGGCCCACTCGTCCAGCCGGGTGCGCAGCGCGCGCAGGTAGCGGCGCAGCACGGTGTCGCGGTCGGTGCTGCGCGCCCCGGCCAGCGCCAGCGACGTCGCCGGCGCGGGCGCGGCGCCGGCCGAGGCGGCCGGCGGCGGCGGCAGCTCCTGGGCCGTCTGGGTGACGTTCAGGCCCGCGCCGAGCACCACGGCGCCGCCGGCCACCTCGGCGAGGACCCCGCTGACCTTGCCCGCGCGGCCGGGGCCGCGCACGAGCACGTCGTTGGGCCACTTCAGGCCCGCGTCCACCCCCAGGCCGCCCAGGGCGTCGACGACCGCGACGCCGGTCAGCAGCGGCAGCCACGACCAGCGCTGCCGCTCGGCGGCGGGGCGCACCAGCACGGAGACCGCCAGGCCCGCGCGCGGCGGCGAGCTCCAGGTGCGGCCCAGCCGCCCGCGCCCGGCGCCCTGGTGGTCGGCGACGAGGACGGTGCCGTCGGCGACGTCCTCGCGCACGCTGCGCTCGAGCAGGTCGGCGTTGGTGGAGCCGGTGGAGGCCACCACGTCCAGGGCGGCCCAGCCGCCGGGCCCGACGAGCGCGCGGCGCAGCGGCAGGGCCCGCAGCGGGGGCCGCTCCAGGTCGGTCCAGGGTCGGTCGGCGCCCGCGGGGTCCACGCCCGCCACCGTAACCGCGGCCGGGAGCGCGTCCGCGACCGCGGCCGGGAGCGGCCGGGAGCGCGCCCGGGCGGGGCCGGCTTCCGTTCCGGGGCCCCCGTGTGGTGAGGTGAGCCTCCCCTGACCTGAACCGTCCCCGAGGAGACCCGCCGTGCCGCTGCGCGCGACCCGCCGTTCCCTGCTGCTGTCCGCCCCCCTGGCGGCCCTGGCCGCCACCGCCGCCTGCGGCTCCGGCGGCTCCGCGGGCGCCCCCGGGGCCACCGCCACCGCGAGCGGCGCGGGCGGCGCGCAGGACGGCGCCTTCCCCGTGCGGGTCGAGCACGCCCTGGGCACCACCACGGTCGAGGCCGCCCCGCAGCGGATCGTCACCTGGGGCTGGGGCTCGCAGGACGTGCTGTGGGCGCTGGGCCTGCAGCCGGTGGGGGTGCCGGAGGTCACCTACGGCGGCGAGGGCGGGGCGTACCCGTGGTGGGAGGGGCACCACGACCCGGCCGCCACCACCTCCCTCGGCGCCGGCGAGAGCGGCGAGGTGCCCTTCGAGGGGGTCGCCGAGCTGGCCCCGGACCTGGTGCTGGCCGTGAACTCCGGCATCACCGCGCAGGACTGGTCCACCCTCACCGCCATCGCGCCCACCGTGGCCTACCCCGACCAGCCGTGGCAGACCACCTGGCAGGACCAGGCCCGGCTCGTCGGGCGGGCCGTGGGCAAGCAGGAGGAGGCCGAGCAGCTCGTCGCCGACGCCGAGGCCGACGTCGCCGCCCGCGCCGCGGCGAACCCGCAGCTGGCGGGCAAGTCCTTCGCGTACGTGTACGCCACCGCCGCGAACCTGTCGGTGTACCTGCCCGGCGACTCGCGCGTGGACACCCTGCACGGCCTGGGCCTGGTGGACGCCCCCGGCGTGACGGCCCTGGCGGGCACCTCCGACCAGTTCTACGTGGAGGTCGCCAAGGAGCGCGTGCGCGACCTGGACTGCGACCTGCTCGTCGGCTACGGCGAGCTCACCCTGGAGCAGCTGCGCGCCGACCCCGTCTACGCCACCATGCCCGCCGTGGCGAAGGGCGCGGTGGTCTGGCTGACCGACGAGGACCTCATCGCCGCCACCTCCACCACGGTCCTGAACCTGCCCTGGCAGCTGGACCGCACGGTGCCGATGCTGGCCGCCGCCGCGGACGCCGCCTCCGCCTGAGGGCACCGTTAGGGTCGGCGCGGTGAGCACCCCCCCGCGCCGGCCCACGGCGCTCGACGCCGTCGCCGAGGACCACTTCGCCCGGCTGCTGCGGCTGCAGCCGGCCCTGGCGCTGTCCGTGGGCGCGCCCGACCCCGCGCCCGGCCTGGGCGACCGCTCCCCCGCCGGGCTGGCCGAGCTGGCCGGCCTGGCGCGCGCCACCCTGGCCGCCGTCGACGCCGCCCCGGTGGCCGACGAGGTCGACCGCGTCACCGCCGCGGCGCTGCGCGAGCGCCTCGGGCTGGAGCTGGAGCTGCACGAGGCCGGCGAGGACCTCGGCGAGCTGAACGTCATCTCCTCGCCCGTGCAGGACCTGCGGATGGTCTTCGACCTGGTGCCCACCGCCACCGCCGACGACTGGGCCGACGTGGCCGCGCGGCTGGCGTCCGTGCCCGCCGCCGTCGAGGGGTACGTGGAGAGCCTGCGCACCGCCGCCGCGCGCGGGCGCGTGGCCGCGGTGCGGCAGGTGCGCGAGTGCGCCGCCGAAGCCGCCTCCCACGCCGCGCCGGAGGGGTTCTTCGCCGCCTTCGCCGCCGGCGCCGCCGTGGACGGCCGGCCCGTGGAGGGGCCGCTGGCCGCGGACCTGGCGCGCGGCGCGGCCGCCGCCGCCGGCGCCTACGAGCGGCTGGCGGGCTTCCTGCGCACGGAGCTGCAGCCGCAGGCCCCCCAGGCCGACGCGGTGGGCACCGAGCGCTACCGGCTGTTCTCGCGCACCTACCTCGGCGCGGCCGTGGACCTGGCCGAGACGTACGCGTGGGGCCAGGACGAGGTCGGCCGGCTGCGCGCGGAGATGGCGGCCACGGCCCGCGAGATCACCGGCGGCACCGACGTGGCCGCCGCGTTCGAGGCCC
Source organism: Kineococcus gurbantunggutensis (assembly GCF_050871925.1). Classification (NCBI taxonomy): domain Bacteria; kingdom Bacillati; phylum Actinomycetota; class Actinomycetes; order Kineosporiales; family Kineosporiaceae; genus Kineococcus; species Kineococcus gurbantunggutensis. The sequence continues at coordinate 9,066 of NZ_JBJLSG010000109.1, read as the reverse complement.
TGGACGCCGACGCCTCCACCGTCGTCGCCGGCGCGCAGGCGTTCCGCGACTGGATGCAGCAGCGCTCCGACGAGACCGTCGAGGCGCTGGCGGGCACCCACTTCGACATCCCCGAGCAGGTGCGGCGCCTGGAGTGCCGCATCGCCCCCACCACCGGCGGCGGCATCTACTACACCGGCCCCAGCGAGGACTTCTCCCGCCCGGGCCGGATGTGGTGGGCGGTGCCGCCGGGGCAGACGACGTTCTCCACCTGGCGCGAGGCGACCACCGTGCACCACGAGGGGGTGCCCGGGCACCACCTGCAGATCGGGCAGACCGCGGTGCGCGGGGAGGTCCTCAACCGCTGGCGCCGACAGGGCTGCTGGGTCTCCGGGCACGGCGAGGGCTGGGCGCTGTACGCCGAGCGCCTGGCCGCCGACCTGGGGCACCTGCGCGGGCCCGGGGAGGTCATGGGGATGCTCGACGCGCAGCTGCTGCGCGCGGCGCGGGTGGTCATCGACGTCGGCGTGCACTGCGGCTTCGCGGCGCCCGCCGAGGTCGGCGGCGGGGCGTGGACGTACGAGAAGGCGTGGGCGTACCTGACGAGCTGCTCGGGCAACCACGAGGACGTCCTGCGCTTCGAGCTGAACCGCTACCTGGGCTGGCCGGGGCAGGCGCCGAGCTACAAGGTCGGCGAGCGGCTGTGGTGGTCGGTGCGCGCCGAGGTGCAGCGCCGCGAGGGCGCCGCCTTCGACCTGGTGGCCTTCCACCGCCGCGCGCTGGACCTGGGCTCGGTCGGCCTGGACGTGCTGCGCACCGCCCTGCTCGGCTGAGGAGCCCCGCCCGGCCGGGGGTGCACCGCTCGGCCGGGGGCCCGGCGGGGCGGGTGGGAGGATGCGGGGCGTGCCGTCGCTGCTGCTCGCCTCCGCCTCGCCCGCCCGCCTCGCCACCCTGCGCTCGGCCGGCCTGGACCCCGCCGTCCTCGTCTCCGGCGTCGACGAGCCCGCCGTCGTGGCGCGCTACGGCGTCACCGACGGCGAGGACGTCGCCCTGGTGCTGGCGCGCGCCAAGGCCGAGGAGGTCGCCGGCCGCGAGGAGGTGCCCGACGACGCGCTGGTGCTGGGCTGCGACTCCGTGCTGGAGCTGACCGGCCCGGACGGCGAGCGGCAGGTGCACGGCAAGCCCGCCGACGCCGCGCAGGCCCGCGAGCGCTGGCGCGCGATGCGCGGGCGCAGCGGCGTGCTGCACACCGGGCACTGGCTGGTCGACGCCCGCGAGGACGGCTCGGGGGCCACCCTGGGCGGGGTGGCCTCGGTGACGGTGCACTTCGCCGACGTCACCGACGAGGAGGTCGACGCCTACGTCGCCACCGGCGAGCCGCTGGCGGTGGCCGGCGCCTTCACCCTCGACGGCCTCGGCGGGGCGTTCGTGCGCGGCGTGGAGGGCGACCCGCACGCCGTCGTGGGGGTCTCGCTGCCGCTGCTGCGCGAGCTGGTGCGCGAGGCGGGCGTGAGCTGGCCGGAGCTGTGGACGCCCGGGGCGCGGGCGCGCGGGGAGCGTGCCGGCGCGGGCGGGCAGTAGTCTCAGCCCTCGCCCGACCCGCCGCCGAACCCCCGGAGAACACCGCATGACCTCCCCCGACCCCGCCCCCGCCGAGCCGACCGCGACGGCCGGGACGGCGGTGACGGGCCCCGTCACGAAGGTGCTCGTCGCCAACCGCGGCGAGATCGCGGTGCGCGTGGTGCGCGCCGCCCGCGACGCCGGCATCGCCTCGGTCGCGGTGTACTCCGAGGGCGACCGCGACGCGCTGCACGTGCGGATGGCCGACGAGGCGTACGCGCTGGGCGGCACCACGGCGCGCGAGAGCTACCTGGACGCGGCCAAGCTCGTCGACGTCGCGCGGCGCGCCGGCGCCGACGCGGTGCACCCCGGGTACGGCTTCCTGTCGGAGAACGCCGCGTTCGCGCAGGCCGTGATCGACGCGGGCCTGACGTGGGTCGGCCCGCCGCCGGCGGCGATCGAGGCCCTGGGCGACAAGGTCTCCGCGCGCCACCTGGCCGCCCGCGCGGGCGCGCCCCTGGTGGCCGGCACCCCGGACCCGGTGGCGGGCGTGGACGAGGTGCTCGCCTTCGCCGACGAGCACGGCCTGCCCATCGCCATCAAGGCGGCGTTCGGCGGCGGCGGGCGCGGGCTGAAGGTGGCGCGCCGGCGCGAGGACGTGCCCGAGCTGTTCGCCTCCGCGGTGCGCGAGGCGGAAGCCGCGTTCGGGCGCGGGGAGTGCTTCGTGGAGCGCTACCTGGACCGCCCCCGCCACGTCGAGACGCAGGTGCTGGCCGACGCGCACGGCGGCGCGGTGGTGGTCTCCACCCGCGACTGCACGCTGCAGCGCCGGCACCAGAAGCTCGTGGAGGAGGCGCCCGCGCCGTTCCTGAGCGCCGAGCAGGACGCCGAGCTGCGCCGGGCGTCGCTGGCGATCGTGCGCGAGGCCGGGTACGTGGGCGCCGGCACGGTGGAGTTCCTCGTGGCCGCCGACGGCACGCTGGCGTTCCTGGAGGTGAACACCCGCCTGCAGGTGGAGCACCCGGTCAGCGAGGAGATCAGCGGCCTGGACCTGGTCGTGGAGCAGTTCCGCATCGCCCGCGGCGAGGCGCTGGGCTACTCCGAGGTCCCCACCCGCGGCCACGCGATCGAGTTCCGCGTCAACGGCGAGGACCCCTCGGCCGGCTTCCTGCCGCGCCCGGGCAAGCTGACCCGCTTCTCCCTGCCCTCGGGGCCGGGCGTGCGGGTGGACACCGGCATCGACCCGCGCGCGGCGGCCGTCAGCGGCGGCGTGGAGATCTCCCAGGACTTCGACTCGCTGCTGGCCAAGCTGATCGTCACCGGCGCCACCCGCGAGCAGGCGCTGGCGCGCGCGGCGCGCGCTCTGGAGGAGTTCCAGGTGGAGGGCGTGCCGACGGTGCTGCCCTTCCACCGCGCGATCGTCGCCGACCCGGCGTTCGCGGCCCCCTCCGGGCAGGCGTTCACGGTGCACACCCGCTGGATCGAGACGGAGTTCGACGCCTCGGTCCTGCCCGGCGCGGGCGACCTGCACGCCGCGGACGGCCCGGCGCACCGCGAGACGATCGTGGTGGAGGTCGCCGGCAAGCGCCTGGAGGTCTCCCTGCCGGTGGAGCAGCTCAACGCGCAGATCTCCCGCGCCGGGCACGAGATCTCCCGCGCCGGTGTCGCCGCCGGCGCCGCGGTGGCCCGCGCGTACCGCAGCACCACCCACCGCGGCAAGCGCGGGGCCAAGGCGCAGGCCGGGTCCGCGGCGAACCCGGACGCGCTGGTGGCGCCCATGCAGGGCACGATCGTGAAGGTGGAGGTCGCCGACGGCGACCGCGTCGAGGCCGGCGACCTGGTCGCGGTGCTCGAGGCGATGAAGATGGAGCAGCCGCTGACCGCGCACAAGGCGGGCACGGTCACGGGGCTGAGCGCGAAGCCGGGCGACACCACCACCACCGGCACCGTCATCTGCGAGATCGCGGACTGAGCACCGGCGCCCCGTCACCACGGGCACCGCGCGGCGCGGCACGCCGGGCCCGGGGCCCGGCGCGTGGCACCCTCGGTGCCCGTGGTGACGGTGCGCAGGGCCGGCGAGCTGGTCGGCAAGTGGTTCACGCTGGTGGTCCTGGCGGCCGGGGCGCTCGCCCTGGCCGCCCCCGGGGCGTTCGCGGGGTGGTCGCCCGCGGTGCCGTGGCTGCTCAGCGTGATCATGCTGGGCATGGGCATGTCGATGCGCCCGGTGGACTTCGCGGTGATCGGCAGGCGCCCGTGGGCGCTGCTGCTGGGCGTGGCCGCGCAGTACACGGTGATGCCGCTGCTGGGGTACGGCGTGGCGCACCTGCTGTCGCTGCCGCCGGAGCTGGCGGTGGGGATGATCCTGGTCGGCGCCGCGCCCGGCGGCACGGCCTCCAACGTCATGGTCTACCTGGCCCGCGGCGACGTGGCGCTGTCGGTGGCGATGACGTCGGTGTCCACGCTGCTGGCCCCGTTCCTGACCCCGCTGCTGGTGCTCGCCCTGGTCGGGCAGACGCTGCCGGTCAGCGGCACGGCCCTGTTCACCTCGATCGTGCAGGTCGTCCTGGTGCCGGTGCTGGCCGGGCTGGCGCTGCGCCTGCTGGTGCCGCGCCTGGTGGAGCGCTGCCTGGACGTGCTGCCCCTGGTCTCCGTCGCCGGGATCACCGCCGTCGTCCTGGCCGTCGTGGCCGGCAGCGCGGCGACGGTGCTCAGCGCCGGGGCGCTGGTGCTGCTGGCCGTCGTGCTGCACAACGTCGGCGGGCTGGCGCTGGGCTACGCCGTCGGGCGCCTGTGCGGGCTGCCGGTGGCGAGCCGGCGGGCGATCAGCATCGAGGTGGGGATGCAGAACTCCGGCCTGGCGGCCGCGCTGGCCACCGTGCACTTCTCCCCCGCCGCGGCCCTGCCCGCGGCGATCTTCTCGGTGTGGCACAACGTCTCCGGCTCGCTGCTCGCCGGGCGCTGGTCGCGCCGGCCGGTGGCGGCGGACGTGCGCACCGGCGAGCCGGCCACCGGGCCGCTGGCCCGCTAGGGCGCCACCAGCACCGCCGCGTCCCCGGTGGAGGTGCGCACGGCGACGCGGCGCGGGGAGGAGGTGTCCACGGGCACCTCGACGTGCGGCTCGCCGAGGTCGCTGGTGGCGCTGGCGTCGTAGCGCGCGTCCCCGGGCAGCAGGACGGTGGCGTCCCCGGTGCCGGTGGTGACCTGAACGTCGTCGGGGGCCCGCTCGAACCGGGCCTCCACGTCGCCGGTGCCGGTGCGCGCGCGCACCCGCGCCACGGCGCCGTCCAGCTCCAACTCCCCGGTGCCGGTCCGCGCGTCCAGCGACGTGCCGGTGCCCTCCCAGCGCACGTCGCCGGTGCCGGCGCGGGCCGAGACCGCGCCGAAGGCGCCGGTGAGGACCTGGTCGCCGGTGCCGGTGCGCATGTCCAGGGCCAGGCCCTCGGGCACGGTGACCTCCCAGGACGTCTCGCAGGGGCTGAGCAGGGCGCCGCCGCTGCACCGCGAGCTCAGGCGCAGCTCACCGCCGACGACCTCGGCGCCGTGGCGCGAGCGGGTCCAGCCCTCGTGCACGAGGGTGCGCACCCGCACGTCCCGCTGCCCGGGCAGGGCGGTGACGGTGACGTCGCCGGTGTCGCCGGCGGTGCGCAGCGCCCGCACCGCGCTGAACACCTCGGTGCTCTCGGAGCGGGTGGCGGTCAGGTCGGCCAGGACGTCGACCGTGCCGGAGGCGACGACGAGCCCGGCGAGGACGGCGAGGAGAGCCCGGCCCGGCGGGCGGCGCGGCCCGGCGGGCGGCGCCTCGACGAGCAGCGGGGCGGTGGGGGCGCTCACGCCCGGCTCCCCGGGCGCGCGGCGGCCTCGAGGTGGCGCAGCACCGCCAGCACGCGGCGGTGGTCGCCGGTGTCCGGGGGCAGGCCGAGCTTGGCGAAGATGTTCGACACGTGCTTCTCCACGGCCTTGTCGGTGACGACCAGCCGGGCGGCGATCGCGGTGTTGGAGCGGCCCTCGGCCATGAGCTGCAGGACCTCCAGCTCGCGCGGGGTCAGGCCCTCCAGCGGGTCGTCGCGGCGGGCGCGCGAGAGGAGCTGGGAGACCACCTCGGGGTCGACGGCGGTGCCACCGGCGGCGACGCGGCGCAGGGTGGTGACGAACTCGTCGACGTCGCCGACGCGGTCCTTCAGCAGGTAGCCCACCCCGCGGGCGCGGCCGCCGAGCAGCTCGGCGGCGTAGCTCTCCTCGACGTACTGGGAGAGCACGAGCACCGCGGTGCCGGGGTGCTGGGTGCGCACGACGATCGCCGCGCGCAGGCCCTCGTCGGTGAACGTCGGCGGCATCCGCACGTCGGTGAGGACGAGGTCGGGGGCGTGCTCGTCGGTGGCGCGCAGCAGCGCCTCGGCGTCGTCGACGGCGGCGACGACGTCCACCCCCTCGGTGCGCAGCAGCTGCACCAGGCCCTCGCGCAGCAGCACGGAGTCCTCGGCGAGCACCACGCGCAGCGGCCCGGCGCCGGCGTCCGCGGCGGTCCCGGCGCTCACCGGGCACCGCCGACGGTCCACGGCACGCCGGCCTCCAGCACGGTGGGCCCGCCGGGCGGGCTGTCCAGGTGCAGCCAGCCGTCCACGGCGGCGAGGCGGTCGCCCAGCCCGCGCAGGCCGCTGCCGCCGTCGGCGACGGTGCCGCCGGCGGGCACGGCGCCGCCGACGCCGTCGTCGCTGACGCGCAGGCGCAGCAGGTCCTCGCCGGCGGGGCCGGCGGCCTCGCGCCAGACCTGCACGACGGCGCGGGAGGCGCGCGCGTGCTTGGCGGTGTTCGTCAGCGCCTCGGAGACGCAGAAGTAGGCGATGGCCTCGGCGGTGGGGCTGGGGCGCTGCTCGGGCGGGAAGTGCACCTCCACGTCCACCGGCACCGGGGAGGAGGCCGCCAGCGCCGAGACGGCCGCGTCCAGGCCGCGGTCGGTGAGCACGGGCGGGTGGATGCCGCGCGCGACGTGGCGCATGTCGGCGATGGCGGCCGAGGCGGAGGTGCTGGCGGCGTCGAGCAGGTCGCGGGCGGCGTCGGGGCCGCCGCGGTCCAGGGCGCGCTTGGCCATGCCCAGCTGCATGGACAGCGAGACCAGCCGCTGCTGCGGGCCGTCGTGCAGGTCGCGCTCGATGCGGCGGCGCTCGGCCTCCACGGAGTCCACGGTGCGCGAGCGGGTCCGCGTGAGGGTCTCCACGCGGCGGCGCAGCGCGGCCTCGCGCAGCTCGCGGGCCCCGCCCAGCAGGGCGTGCGCGGTGCGGACCTCCACGGCGGTGACCGCGCGGGCCACCGGCGGGGCGAGCAGCAGCAGCAGGAGCCCGCCGGCGGCCACCAGCGGGCCGGGGGCGTCGAGGGTGCCGGGGACGCCGAACGGCGCGCTGAGCGGGCCGTCGGCCACGGCGGGGGCCAGCAGGGCGGCCAGGCCGGTGGTGGTCAGCCCCAGCACCAGGGCGCCGCCGAGCACGCCGAGGGTGCTCACGAGGGCCAGGTGCCCGGCGTAGCGCCAGGCGCGCGGGTCCAGGGCCAGGCGGCGCCAGCGGGAGGCGGGGCGGCGCCGGCGCGGCGGGGCGGGCACGTGCTCGCCCAGGACGGCGGCCAGGCGGTAGCGCTCCAGGGCGGCGCCGGCGCCGAGGAGGGGGCGGGCGAGCAGGAGCACGAGCAGCCCGCTGCCCAGCACGGGGACCAGGGCGGTCCCCACGAGCAGCAGGACGAGCGCCGTCAGGTGCAGCGCGAGGGCGATCGGGTGCAGGACCACGTGCACCACCGACCACCAGCCGTCGGCCCAGCGGCGCAGCGCGCCGCCGGGGTGCCTCACCGCCGGGACGGCTGCCGCCCAGCGCGTCGTGTCGTCGCTCACAGCGTGAACAGTAGGGGCGCGGCGCGGGCCGGCGGCAGCGTGCGACCCCCCGGCCCCGGGGTGGGGACAACCCCACCCCGGGGCCGGTCGCGGGAGCCGCCCGGGAGGGGCCTACTCCCCCATGACGTGCAGCTGGCGGGCCGCCTCGGCCAGCGAGCCGGTCAGCGAGGGGTAGACGGTGAAGGCGTGCGCGACGTCGTCGACGTTGAGGCGCTTCTCCACCGCCAGCGTCACCGGGAAGATGAGCTCGCTGGCGCGCGGGGCGACGACCACGCCGCCGATGACGGTGCCGGAACCGGTGCGGCAGAACAGCTTCACGAACCCGTCGTGGATGCCCAGCATCTTCGCGCGCGCGTTGGTGGACAGCGGCAGCTTGACGATGTCGCCCTGCGCCTCGCCGGAGTCGATCTGCTTCTGCGTCCAGCCCACGGTGGCGATCTCCGGGGAGGTGAACACGTTGGAGGAGACCGAGCGCAGCCGCAGCGGGGCCACGGTGTCGCCCAGGGCGTGCCACATGGCGATGCGGCCCTGCATGGCCGCCACCGAGGCCAGCGGGAACACCCCGGTGCAGTCGCCGGCGGCGTACACCCCGCGCGCGGAGGTGCGCGAGACCTTGTCGACGTCGACGTGCCCGGACTCGGAGGTCCACACCCCGGCCTCCTCCAGGCCGATGCCGGAGGTGTTGGGGACCGCGCCGACCGCGACGAGGCAGTGCGAGCCCTCCAGGGTGCGCCCGTCGGCCAGGGTCACGGTGACGGAGTCCCCGTGCCGCTCGACCTTCTGCGCGCGCGAGCGCGAGACGACGTCCATGCCGCGGCGGCGGAAGACCTCCTCGAGCACCTCGGCGGCGTCGGCGTCCTCGCCGGGCAGGACGCGGTCGCGGCTGGAGACGAGGGTGACGTGGGCGCCGAGGGCGTCGTAGGCGCTGGCGAACTCCGCGCCGGTGACGCCGGAGCCGACGACGATGAGGTGCTCGGGCAGCTCCTCGATGTCGTAGACCTGCTTCCAGGTGAGGATGCGCTCGCCGTCGGGCTGGGCGTCGGGCAGCGTGCGCGGGCTGGAGCCGGTGCTGACGAGCACGACGTCGGCCTCCACGCGCTCGCCGGCGTCGTCGCCGGCGGTGACGACGAGGGCCTGCGGGCCGTCCAGGCGGCCGTCGCCGGACAGGACGCGCACGCCCTCCTTCTCCAGGCGGGCGCGCACGTCGGCGGACTGCGACAGGGCCAGCGACTTCACGCGCTGGTGCACGCGGCCGAGGTCGACGGTCACGGAGCCGGTGGGCTCGGTGTCGCGGCCGGCGCCGCCGGGGAAGCGGACGCCGAGCTCGGTGGAACCGCCGACCGTGGTCATGGTCTCGGCGGTGGCGATGAGGGTCTTCGAGGGCACGACGTCGGTCAGGACGGTGGACCCGCCCAGGCCCTGGCGCTCGACGACGGTGACGTCGGCGCCCAGCTGGGAGGCCACCAGGGCCGCTTCGTACCCGCCGGGGCCGCCGCCGAGGACGGCGACGCGCTGGCGCTTGGCGACGGGGGACGCGCTCGTGGGGCTCACGGCTCCATGGTCCCCCACGCCACCGACACGAGTCACGCCGAGCGCACGGGCGGCGCACGGGGAGCGACCGCCGGCGGCGGGCGGCGGGGGCGGGCGGCGGG